>DAOJ01000046.1 GCA_002502365.1 Euryarchaeota archaeon UBA106 | reverse complement strand
GGCATTACTACTTCACCTCGAACATGTGCATCTCCTTCCCAATCTAAGGATTCAGGAATATTTGGTATCCTACGAGCATTGGCTGTAACATCCTCCCCTCGCTCACCATTTCCACGGGTAGCTGCACGAACCAAACGTCCACGGCGATATTCTAGGGATAGCGCAGAGCCGTCCAATTTTGGTTGGCAGACAAAGCGACGGCCGTGGGCTGTTGTTTCTGCGACAAAGTGTGCAACCTCTTCTTCCTCAGTAGCTTTGTCTAGACTTCTCATAGGGAATAGATGGTCGACTTTTTCCGATCCTGGAGCGGGGTCTGAGCCGACTTTGGATAGTTGTGGATGCCCTGGTGCGAGTTTCTTTAATTCATCAAATAAAGCGTCGAATTCTGCGTCGGTTATCTCAGGAGAGGCCTGATTGTAATAGAGATTAGAGTGATGTGCGAGTAGCCCTGCCAACTCCTCGATGCGGGCGCTGTTGGCCCACTCATCGATGGCCTCCGGAACCATGTTCTGTCAGGTGAGGCTGTCCCCTAAAAGGTGCTCTTTTGTTGTAAGAAAACCCGTAAATTATGGCTTCCGCTTCAACTGAAATGGTGGGCCAGCCAGGATTTGAACCTGGGTCGCGCGGCCCCCAGCCGCGAAGTATAGGCCAAGCTAACCTACAGGCCCCTTGTGTGCTTGTGTCGTGACTAGATTACACCAAAGCCTTGACGGATGGTGAATCAATCCTCTCTTGCTATACTGAAAGGCGCGACCTCATCAATCAGCTCGATGTGTCCAACATACATTCTTCGGCAGCAATACTTCTCTAAGCCTAGATCGTTGAGAACCTCTCCAGCGTCCTCTCCCTCTGCTACTCTTTGTTTGAACTGTTCATATAGATGAGCTACGACTTTTCCGCAACTCCAACAACGTACTGGAATCAACATCTTTCATCACCTATACGACTTCTGCCACTTCTTGCGAGCGCCTCGACCCATTTGGTGCTTCGGCTCCTTGCGTCTTGGATCATTTACTAGTAGACTGCGGTCGAATCTTAGGTACTCATCTCGAAGTTCCTCATCGATTCCTTCCGCACCACCATTGTAGTGTACTAAACCGCGAGCAATAGCCGTTCGAATTGCATCTACCTGTCCCATTTGACCGCCGCCTTCGACGCTTACGGAAATATCGACATCTGCAAGACGATTCATGGCTTCTGCAATTTGAACTGGTTCTAACGCCTTTCTGCGAGCCAGAGCGGGTTCCATGATGTGGATTGGTTGGTGATTTACACGAACTCGGCCTGCTCCCTTACGGACTGTTGCTCGAGCAATCGCGGTCTTTCTCTTTCCACTGGTTTCGACAGTCTGCTTTTTCTTTGACCTCGCCATCATTGCTCACCTTCCCATCGGGTGCTATCAATACCTAGGTGTTCACTAATTTCTCCTAGACGGACAAACTTCTGTGGTAAGTCTCTATCGAAAGAACTGGAGTCGCCCCATGCATGACCATCTGGCAAGTCTCCACCGGATAGATTCGCTGGGGTACCTATCATCACTCTCAAATCCCGAACAGCATTCCTTCCGGTGCTGTTCTTCTGGTATGGTAGCATTCCACGAACAGTCCTTTTGAGGATTTGATCAGGCATTCGAGGGAAGAAAGGTCCCTTTCTTGGGTGATTCAGTTTGTATTTGTGATTGTATTTGGCGAAAACTGTAACCTTTGGCCCGGTAACTATTGCTTTCTCTGCGTTGACAATAATTACGCGTTTTTGATTTCCAGCTTTACGGGCTGTAAGTAGCTCACTAGCAACATGGCTTGCGAGGCGCCCTAGAACCTTGTCAGATGCGTCATAAACGAGGGTACTTGCTTCAGCCAAGAATCCTCACCCCCTTTCCATCTGGGTTCTCATTCATCAATTCGCGGATCGTCAATACGCGCCCGCCTGCGGCTTCAATTTTCGAGCGGGCGCCGGAACTAACACTGTATGCGGCGACGCTCGGCTTACCTGCCACGTCACCGCTGCCGAGCAGCTTGCCTGGAATGAGGACTACATCCTCATCGGCAGCATGTCGGCTTAGGCGACTTAGGTTCGGTTCAGCCCAATTACTTCGGCTCTTTTCGAGCCTCAGAGCGACGTCTCGCCATAGTGCAGAACCGGTTGACCTGCTCTGGTCCTTTAAATCGCCAATTAGGGCGATTAAGGCCTGGTTGGTCTTTCTCATGTTCTTACTCATATAACTCCCTCGACGTATACTTGGGTAGCGCGCCCACCTGACTACCTGTTATGAATGCTGCGGGTTGCCCCTACGGGGCATCAAGCCTCAGTACATCGAGAAGAGGAAAAGACGAGAAATATCTCGTCCTAATCCTCAACTCTCAGTAATCAAATTCGAAATCCACTGTCGTCGCCGGAACCATCATCAATTCCTGCTATTCGCTCTTGCCCTTCTGCATCAACGAAAGAGCCGGCCTTTACAACAGAGCCATACAATGATGATTCATTTGCAGTAGTTCGGTTCAACATTCCATCTCCCAAAGATGCACTAATGTGGTTAATTATCGACTCCAAGGCATTGATTGCTCTGTCTCGTTGATCTGCTCCAATCTCATGGTCCGAATACCTCGCTTCTTCGAATAAGGAGAAGAATACATCCAAGTCTTCTGGAGGAGCAATACCTGCTAACATTCCATTGACTGCATCTTCGAATTCTCTAGTAGTCTCGTAGACCTTTTTCATTGCCCCGCGGCTTCGGAAGAATCTTACTAGTTCCTTGTAGCAATTGAAGATAGTATCGATGTATTCATTGGATGCCTTTAGTGACATCAATGAATCTGTTAGAATACCACGCAATATTTCGATTCTACGGCGCTCAATGTAATTTCTATACATTATCGCGCCAACTAATATCGCGAATGTCAAAGCAATACCCATGATTGTAAGAACCTGGACAGTCAAGAAACTAGTTTGGGCTTTTTCTACAGGGTCGCCGAGGGTAATTACAGGAGTATTATTCAGATACTCTTCTTCGAATTCATGAGAACCTTGGAAGTGAATTATGACCTGCCATTTCCCATCTTCAATACAAGGCCCTTCCTGGCTACATTCTAACTTACCTGGGACATTTTCTCCACTGTAGAGGAAACTAAATGATGCAACACCTAATTCACTCGTGGTTGCGTATTCTACATTGTGTGGGACCCATTCAGTTTCATTCCAATACTGGTAAGTAAAGATAACAGTTTGAGATTCTACTGAAAGATCTAGTCTGTCTCGCAAAATCGCTACTGAACCGTTGATGTAGTCGCCCTTCTGGTAACCATCAGGATTAGCCCAATTATTCTTCAAAAGTATATCTACTCTGCTCCTGACTAGAACCTCGACATCGATGTATGAGCCATTTACTACCGGTGTTGTTTCAGCTCTACATCCACCCGGTAATTCCTTATTGGGTTCGTAGGCGATTCTTACGACTCTGAATCCTTCCATATTATCTGATGTTGGCTCCACGCCACGTCGGCTCGGATTATCATCAGGATCACCGCTGAACCACTCAATTTGACCTGTTCCATCCTGAGTTATTGAAGTGGCAATAGGCCTGGTATTTACTTCTGGATCAAGATAGATATTCAGACACTTTCCACCAATTGGATTACCGTTAGTTTGAGTCAATCTTGCGTCTAAGTGGAATGATTCCTTAAGATACAAAACAGGGAATACGGAGCCGTTCTGGAATGTATACGAATCAATATCGTTCCTGAACGGCCCTATCTCTTGCACGGTTAGAGTTGAGTTGGAGAATACTGAGAATACTCGTGTTGTACTAGCATTCTGGTATCTATATCGATCATTATTTTCATATGAGTTAAATTCGACAGTGACTCGAGCTTGGCCTGCTTGAACATCTGTTAGTGGACAAATAATTTCAAAGAATCCGTTTGTATCACTACTTCCTGGCAAGCATCCAACTATTCCTGACTCTGAGTTTATCATCTCATAACTTACCCTGATTGCTCTATTTGACAGATTGGAACCCAGCTCATCGATTAGTTGACCAGTTACTATCATTGGTTTATCGATAGGTTGACCTGTTGTAGGGTCCATTTCTGAGGTATACACGATTTGATCGTCAACGTTCAAAGAGGTTCTGCCAATCAAACTAAATCCATCTACTTGGAATTGCATAACCCTACGATAATGATCGCTATTCAAAATCTGAGCACATGGATCCCATGCTCCAGATGTGCTCAAAGCATCCGCGTCAAGTGGAGAGCAGCCTTCGTGAGGTAGATTCTCCTCAAATCTCAGAATTACGTTTACTGGACCGAATCCATCGGGTAAGAACGATTGTGGGTCATCTTGGAGTAATTGTGGATCTAATACCATCTCATGGTGTATTGTACCGGCATTAGGACACTGTGTGTTGACAATTTGCCTGTGCGTCCTATCCTCAAAGTCAATACCTTCCATTATCACTAGGACTTCACCACCATTATCCCCGCAGCCATCCAAGGCTTGTCCTGAATCCTTAACAAGGGCTGTGCGATTATCATCGGTAACCTGCGCAGTGAATTCCCAAATATCCCCATTAGTTCGTAAATTTGGTGTTGTGTCCTGTACGGTGATGAAGGTACGGGATACAACCCAAAGATCCATTGAACCGGATGTACCTTGGTGTCTTGGGTCTCCTGGATAACTATATTCAAGTGTGAAATTACCTAAATCGTGGTCGGCTTCGAGAGTCAAATTAATACTAAACCAACCAGTATTATCTGTCTCTACGATTCCATTGCTGCCATCGGCTTCCCATACATAGTTAACTTGGGAATTAGTTAATGGTTGAAGGGAGTTATCTAGCAATTGAATGTCTATGCTTCGATTCTGACCACGATACAATCGAGGTTGAATTAATTCTCTAAATTCACTTGTTCCAATTACCGAGACATTTAGGTATGCACCGGTAGGAGCCAAGACATTACTTTGGTTTCCTGTAAAGTAGAAATTAGAATTGGTGAAATCGGCTCGAAGTCCGTAATACCCAGCCGCATATTGGGAATACCATGTCCAATTGTAATCAAAAGTTGCAACGCCATTAATCATCTGAGGTGCTCGTGCGAAACCTGTCTCTTGAGAGCCTGCAAAAATTCCATTTCTATCGAGATCGACTTGTAAGGTCATTGGGTCGTTTGGCCAGGGGACCATTGTTCTATTCCAAACGCTGCCAATTACCCTCAGGGTCTCCCCGGTGAACATCTCTGGAATGATTTCACAACGAATAACACTCTCTGGATTAGTTGGTTCTGCGGGTCCGCAAGGTGGGACGTTGAAATCTCCTCCATTTTGCATAGCGATTCGCCAATGTGTATCGTTGGAAGAGAGATAAGGTCGAAGTCTAGCACTCTCTCCTGTTAGTCCTTCAGGAGTTCCGTCCCACAACATTGCATAGGGCTTACCAAGGCTTACATCTGCGTAATCCAACCCTGCTAGATCAAGGCTTGGTTGATGGAATAAGGCTCTCCAAGCACCGAAGGAAGACCCGGTAAATTGTGTTGCATCCCAGAAATAAACTGGCCTAATTGAAGTGGTGTACATATCTGCTTCAATGTACATTCTGTGCATTGAACGGATGTTGAATGCTTGAGTCTCTGACCCTTCTAAGTAGGGGAATGGCCATTCGTCTCCCAAATCTGGTCTGGCATAACCAATAAACGAATAGTCGCCAACAGGCAGACTAGTGTTGGTGTAATCATAACGGCCCAATACATAGTGATTCTTTGCATTGTCATCCCACACTATTTCTTCGTATCCACCTGGTAATTTTCCTTCTCCATTATCCATCGTGGAATTCCATTGTACTTGTTTCCATTGGCCTTGAGTTCCCACGGTCTGAACAAAGGTTAATGATGCCCAACCATTGGAATCGGCACGATATCCATATCCATATCCGTCAAAGATTGTTGGATGAGTGTAATTTCCAAATATTCCGCCATGAACTCGGAATGAAATTGGCGCCTTGGGTATTCTATTATCGAAAATACCTCGATCCCAATCTGCTTCGTAATGTACCTTATAGTCCACGAAAAGAGGTTGTTCATCGCTCCTGAAATAAGTCCATGAAACATAGTCAATTGTTGTGTTTGCTCTTACCTCGACCGGTATTGGTTCAGTTTGTGAACCGTCATGGTAGAACATTTCCGTAACTTCAGCATATAGGTTGTAGGTTGTATTTGGCCCTACAATGAGGTCCTCTGGAAGTAGGAATTGTCCTACCTCAAAGGTTCCATCGGCTGCTGTAAGTACGTCTACGGTTTCAAGTGCAAGTGTTCCATTTCTAGCCCATTCGATGGTAATTTGAACTGGAAGTTCAGGGGCTGGTTCGAAAACTCCTGTATCAGCTGACAACCAATTCACTGTACCCTTGAATATGGCTGGATTCAATGCGTCTAACCAAAGGATACTGCTGCTAGTCATGTTAATTCTAGTTGGGACCTTATCATCTTCATCTGGTACTCCATCATTGTCATGATCCCAATCTGAGGTCTCTGAATGATCTTCCTCTAATTGATCCCAATCTCGGTCGGGACGTTCGTCCCAGTCATCGTCTTGGTCTATTCCGTCGGGTCCTGTGAATGGATCGGTCGGATTAGCGATTCCGGTTCCATTTCCATAATCATCATGATCCCAAGGATTGGTTGATTGTTGGTTAAAGCGAGAAGGCCAGAGCATAATCTCGTCTTTGTCGAGCATACCATCTGAATCATCGTCGAGGTCAATGTCATCTCTCAGGCCATCATTGTCGTGATCCCATGGTGTTATGAACGGGGTTGCAGAATTCAATTCTAGAGTGTTGACTATGCCGTCAGCATCCCAATCATCATCCGCCCAATCTAGAACGCCGTCATTATCGTGATCCCAAACACTTTGTTCCTCACCTGTGAAGCATAAGGTTTCTTGAAGATCATCGGGGACTCCGTTGTTATCATCATCTGGATCTTCCCCATCTGGGATTCCGTCGTTGTCATTATCCACATCGTAATAAACTGGGAATAGTAGACCTTGTCCTAACACTCCTTGGTCCCAAACCGATTGATACCATCCGTCATTATCTGGGTCCGTATCGGTTCCATCATCGTCATTGTCCTCACAATTCGAGCCGATGAAGAAATTGCCCGGAGGCTCAGTTCCAGCATCATCGTCTAGATCGTCATTGCTGTCAATTTCAAAGTAATCCCAAATACCGTCATTATCATCGTCGATGTCCCAGTGATCATAAACTCCGTCAAAGTCATCATCAAGATCTGCAGTATCGTTAACCATGCATGATGGTTCAAAATTTACTTCTGGCATTGGTGCGCCACAGTCATCATCAGGATCTATGTCATTATCCAATAAGTCCGCAACTTCATCCGGGAAACCATTTGCATTGACGTCGGAGGTCCATTGGAAAAACCCATTATTTATTCCAATCCATGCAGTAAATAAATCTCGATTGTTTCTCATTTGATTATAGGTCACTGCTGCTGTGGGTTGAGGGGTGTCTGTTGTGAAATCGAAATGATAGCAGAATTCATCACAGCTTGGTGCCGGACTGTTTCCTGGAGATTCTGAACCATCATATGGGCCATCTGTATATTCAGAACTCGGTCGAGTTGAATAAGGAAGGGTGAATAAAATTTGGCCAGTTCTGGATGCACCTAAAAGAGGCCATCCATAAAGCCATGCTAAAGGAAGGCCACAAGCTACTGGATTAAGTGGGTCGCCTGTATTTTGAACAAAATTAACCAGAGAGATATCACATTCACCGTCATCTGTAGTTCCACCAAATTGTGGGTTGTTTACATCTAATCTTCCGTCTGAGCCCTCATCTTGATCCCACCAATCAGGCATTCCATCTGCATCCATATCTACATCTATGCCATTAATCAGTGAATCTCCATCCATGTCTATGTCAAAGTAGTTATTTCCATTCCATGGACTCCATTTCATCATGACGTAAAAGTACATTTCTGGAATATCTCCATTAGATTCCAATTGTGGGATTTCTGTATCTGTTGTCGCCTGATACCCATTGTATGGAAGAATAAATCCATGCTCTTCAGAGAAAAATGGTTTAAAATGCCAGAATTGGTCCCACATTAATTGCCCTAGATTAGTATAGGTTTGACTGTCATCGCTACCATCTATTGTGTCTCCGTCTCCATGAGAGTAACCATTTGAAGTGGAGAATTGGTCTGTATTGTCATTGTCAACTATTCCACAATTTCCATCATCTGGGTCGTACAAATCGGGTATTCCGTCATTATCGTCATCCCAGTCTTGATCATTTGGGAGGCCATCTCCATCAATATCTGTATCGATATCATTGGGGCCGTCATCACGGAATCGTGAGCCATTGAAAAGATGTAGGTCATTATCATCATCCAGATCACAATTTGGGTCTATATCTAGCCAATCTAATACACCATCATTATCATCATCAACATCTTCCCAATTATTTAATCCATCATTGTCCCAATCGTTGTTTCCTGTGTAGGACTTTCTAGCTACGGTGCAATTCATGTCAAAATTCTGAGGATTTGGGTTTTGCAAACTTGGACAATTCCAACTTTCTACCTGATCACTGGGTGCAAGCATGTAAGGGTCATCTTCGTTTACAATACCATCATTGTCCAAATCATATGCAAAATCAGTCTCATCTATTCCCGGGTTTCCTAACAAATTATCTGCAGGCCACGCGCCTCCAACATCAGTATCCATCCAATCCCAGACCAAATCGTAATCTGAATCGATTGCTCTGTAAATATCATCATCAGCATCTCTGTCATAATCGAGTTCACAATCGATGCCAGGAATTTGAATCGGGTGATTATTTGGGTAATCCCCAATACCATCTAGATTGGTGTCTAGTTGTAAGCAAGAATCAGGAATACCGTCGTTATCGTCGTCTACATCGTACATGTCAAGTAATCCATCGTTGTCATCGTCTGTATCTGCTGAGTCCGGAGTGCCATCATTATCGTTATCTGGGTCTACAAAATTAGGTATTCCATCACCATCTAAATCGCCGTCGATTATTTCTGTAAAGGCCTGGCTTATTGGATGCCATATGGATTTCTCCTTATTTACAAAATTGAATTTGTCGGCACCATATACGTCAGGAGGAAGATTGAATGCGTCTGGAAGAGACGGGCTTGTCTCTGGGCCAACATTTATTGTTCCTGAAAATAATATTGAGCCTGAATCCGGCTCATCAAAATCCCAGGAACCCAATTCGTTAAATCTGAACGAAAATGTATCACCGGGTGCGATTTCTCCGCTATCAAAACTGCCATCTTGAGCAGTAACATTGTGACCTCTAGTATCGTCATTGGACCATACCACAGTATCGCCAACTTCAATGAAGTATAACTGAGGGTTAATGCCTGTGGCTGTAATTGGAATTGTTATTGTTTCCTTTGAATCCCAAGCGAATGGATCATCCCACATTGTCGAAGTATCGGTTATGTTGCTTGTGACTGAAGAATCCCAAGGGTGTGAGTCCCAGAGATCAACGACTCCATCGTTATCATCGTCGTCATCAAAATAATCCTGAGTGCCATCGCCATCAAAATCGCAAGGCCATGTGAACTGATCTATCCTTCCATCATTATCATCGTCCTCATCATATGAACCACGTCCGCTGCCGTCTACGTCTTCATCCGTTACGCCATCATTATCGTGATCCATAGGATTCTGATCTATTTTGTAGCCAGTTCCTACCGGAGTGCCGGTCCATGGATGAACTGTGTTCGGGTCCACGTATCTGTCTGAGCTAACATTCCAAGGATCAGCGCCCTGTGAATAATCAATCGGCCCCTCGAGGATGCCATCATTGTCATCGTCCCAATCATCTTCATCGAGTATTCCATCGTTGTCGTGATCAAAGGGGTGGGTTCCATAGCATCCATCAAAACGCTCAATTAAATCACTAATTCCGTCATTATCATCATCTAAATCATCTAAATCATTGATTCCATCGTTATCGTGGTCGTCGGTGTTTGTCTCTTCGAGGAAGAATCCATATCCTGGGTCTGATAGAAGAACGGACGGGTCGGTGATTTTACCTTGGTACGAAGCGTAATCTACCCAACCTGCATCATTATAGGCAGCATGATCGAAATCCACCATGGCCACTGGATGGCCTTGTGTTGTCCCAATGGTCGCCCCCTCGGCTTGGTAGAACTGTTGGTAAGCAGTTCTAGCAGGCTTGTCATCAGATACCTCAAGATTTCGAGGTTTTTCATCTAAGCCAATGAAATTATACATCTGCGTACTCATTATCATCAGCACTACCATCATTAGGGCTGAGCCACTCTTCTTTCTGTTCTCTCGACCGTACCAAGTCTGTTTCTCTTCGTTCATTCCGACCACCGAAGTATTGCTGGATAGTCAATCTACTTATCAACGAATCCCCGTATATGCGAGTGCGAGTATCACGAAGGCCTCTGAGTATCATACTTCGATGCAATCGTTATTGCCGGGCATAATTTGATGATTAGGGCCAACTTCTGAATAACATGGCAGAGGCAGGTTCAGTCGCCACCTTGACATTACTCGGTGCTTGTGGCTTTGTAGTTCTGATTGTCTTGAATCTAGTTTTTTTCCTTAGTCAGGAAGAGAGTTTTTCAGTTTGGTTGAAAAATGCTACTTCAAGACAGAGATTTCTCGCAGTTCTAGATGGGCTTTTTACGATTATTATGGGGTTAGAATTTCTCGAGATTTTATTCCTATTGATTTTAATCTAGGCCAAACTATACCTAGATATTTATCCATATATTAAAAAAACAAGATTTTCTGAATATTATTCATGGCGCCAATAAGAATTGTATTGCGATCGAAAATTCACAGAGCTACTGTTACTCAGGCTGATCTGGACTATGTTGGCTCGATATCAATTGATGAGGGCCTTATGGAGGTGGCCGGAATTGCCGAATGGGAAAAGATTGTACTGCTCGATATAACCAATGGTTCACGCCTAGAAACCTATGCAATAAAGGCACCACGGGGTACGGGTGAAATCTGCATAAATGGGGCTGCTGCTCATCTGGTCAATCCTGGTGACTTGGTAATTTTGTTAACTTACCAAGGCATAGAAGAAGGTGAAATCGAAAATCATGAGCCGAGGATTGTTCATGTGGATGAACAAAACAAAATCATTGATTTGGCTACTACAGAATCTAACTACTAATTCAGCCCAAAATTATGCCCTATGATATGGTAATCCTTTGATGATTGTTGAGGCCCGGTATAATTGCTCTAACAAAACAACTGAGGCTAACTCATGTGGTAAAGTAATCAACCCAAGCGACAGAGATGACATACCTTCACTATACTCTCCGAAACCACCCGGAGGGCCAACAACCAAGTGTATGTCAGAACTTGAAAGACGCCAATTTTTCAACTTCTCAGCGTACCCAATAGAATCTAGAATTTCTCCTTTTTCTTCGAGTACAATCACGTTATTTTTACCTGCTTTTTCCACGATTGATTTCAGATAAGCCTCTGGATCCGTCCGGTTTCTATGCTCGGAGAGAGATACTCCCTCTGCTGATAATCTGTTAGCATAATCTGAGATAGCCATGCTAAATGCTGCGTCTTTAGCCCTACCATGGAGGTGCACGACGATACGTCCCATGTAAGCGCGGGGTTGTTGTCATCCTTTGATTAATTCGTAAGCATCAAGGCTGACGGCTTGTGCCCAAGGATTGAGAATCATGAGTTGGTGGCCATTCAAACGCAAGGAAAAGCCCTTGCAAGATGACCTACATATTCGTGGTACAAGAATTTGGCTACAAGATTTAAGAGAATCTTGTGAGATGAATTTTGATAACCCAGAAGAAGGTAGAAGGTTGGTTCGACAGATACAAATCGAGTGGACCGATGCACACTCAGAAGGAGAAGTGGATGATGCTCTTCTTGAGGGCTTGGATAGGCGCGCACTACGCCTTTTACGAGCTACAGATGATGAATGGTTAAAGTGGTTGGACGATGATGATTTTTGGAAGCCAGGTTGGCGTGACGAGCCACGGAGTGATTCAGAATGAATACTGATGAATTGGATTATTGGATTGTACTATTTTTCGCTCTTGGGACCGTTTCATTGTATTACGCACGGTTGCAGCCTTTCCCCGAGTTTGGAAATAAATTCGGATGGTGTAGTATAGCTTTGGGTTTAATATTCCTAATCAGCAGAAATGCCCCAAGAGATACTGCGATTTTAGCACCTACGGTAACCGCAGCAATTTTTGGTGGTCTCGCCGTTATGTACGGTGTTAGGCACATGGTGGTGACGCAGCAAGATGTGTTAGTGGCGCCCTTTGGAGGTGTTCTGCTATGTGTAGGAACTGTTAGTTTGATGGCCGATTCATGGGATGAAATGAATTCGACTTACCACCTAATTTCATTTATTTCAGCCTCTGTTGTGGTTATGTTAGAAATTTATCTTGCATTCAGAGGCCTAGTTGTGGGTGTTCAAGGTATTACCTGGTCAAAATCGGGTCTCAGGCAAGTAAGTAGAGGGTTACTACAGGGACCTAGAGGAGCGATTTCACACTTTGAACGGTCTTGGGACATGGATGATCAATGGCTCAATGCGATGAGTCATGCAGCTCTTGCTTTAATCCACAAACATCTAGGTAATCCAAGTGCAGAAAGGGAACATGTGGAAGAATTGCAAGCAATCGGTGGTTGGGATGCAGTGGACCCCGCTTGGATACAAACAATTGAGAAAGAATTGTCGAAGTTAAACACGCCCTTTGTATCAGAAGAGGAATGATTGAAGTGGGGACGATTGAAATTCTGATTCATACTCGGAGGGACTAACATGGTTCGGATAACCAAGGTTCATACCGGCGGTGGAGACAAAGGAGACACCTCTTTGGTAGATGGTACTCGGGTTGGAAAAGAGCACCCCCGGGTTGCAATCTATGGGACGATCGATGAGGCAAATTCTGCTATTGGATTAGTCCGCATGGAATTGAATCGGGCCTCTAAAGATACATCTACCGGGGAAGGAAATCCAGAATATTTTTCAGTCTACGAAAGTGCTGATGATATGCTAGGATTAATTCAGCAAGAATTGTTTGATGTCGGTGCTGAATGTGCCTGTCCTCCAAATGGCCTGCCAGAACAAATGTCAATAATTGGAATCGAGGCTTGCGATAGATTGGTTACAGAAATGGATTCAATGCTGGAGGACTTGCAACCTCTAACTTCCTTTATCCTACCAACAGGTAGCCCTGCTGTTGCAAATTTACACATGGCTCGAACAATTGTTAGAAGGGCTGAAAGAGAAGCTTGCGGGCTACGAGAAGAAATTCGACCTGAGGTAATTAGCTATCTCAATAGGCTCTCAGACCACTGTTTTGTACTCAGTCGATGGTTAACTGCAAAGACTGGAAAAGAAGAGACTCTATGGACGCCTTTAGGCAAGAGAAAGTGAATTTTCGAATCAATTTTAGTTGGCAGGATTCAGGTAAGCTCTTGCCTCACGAAGAAGTGATTTCTCCTGCTCGAATGTAAGTTGATCTTCTGCGTCATCGAAACTAAGCCACAGATAGTTAGTGTGTTCGTGAGATAATTTAACCTCAAGTTGATTGGTTGAAGCAATGTACCAGAATACTTGCTTTTCCACCGGTTTGCCCTTCTTCTGGAATGTGTATTCCGTTCTGTGACTCCATCCAGAATCAATCTCGACCTCATTGATTCCGGTTTCTTCTTTTAACTCTCTGCGAGCGGTTTGGAAATGGTCCTCTTCCCCCTCTACATGTCCCTTCGGATATGACCAATGTCCCTGTGGATATTGCAATAGGAGAACGCTGTCATAATTGACTAGAACGAAGCCGCATGACGTCTCCATAGGGTGTGGGATAGGCATCATACATTTGTCCATTATCCTGCTATCGTCAAGTAATTTTTTCAAAAAGGGAGCCATTATTGTATAACTTACCAGCCAAACAAATGATAGGTTGAGTGTGACGCAGACCTACGGTGCCTCACCCTGCATTGTCGCTCGAGATTCATCGAATCGTCACAGATTCAGACCTAGACGGAGTAGTGACTGCAGCTATATTGAGAAGATGGTGGAAAGATTCCGAAATCATTTTTGGGCACCCGGGCGCTCTTCGTGCTGGAATGTTGGATGAAGTAATTGATCGGAATACAGCGGTTTGTGATTTACCTAGACATTCTCAATGTGGATTGAGTATTGATCATCACCAATCCAACGCACCAATTGATGATGATGACAATTCTGAGATGGTGGTGGTTTGGAAGCCTACTCCATCAGCTGCAAGAATTGCCTTTGATTTGGTTGGTGAGGTAGTCGATGTTTCAGACTTGAGTGACCTTATGGAATGGGTAGACAAGCTGGATGGGGGTTCTGTTAGTAAAGAGGAGTTTCTCTCAGACCATCCCGTGGTTTGGCTAGGAAGAATCATCGGGGGTAATGACATAATCTCTCTAGAAATATTGGAGGCTCTGAGTCGTGGGGATTCCGTAGAGCAAATTCTTTCTTCTGAAAATATTTCGTCAGTTGTTGCTGAAAAACGAGACTATCTAACTCGTGCAAATTCAATTATTGAGGATCGATTGGAAGTAATTGATAGGCTCGCTGTGGTCCGATTAGAAGACATGGGGGTGCGTTCAAATGGCTATCGTGTTACCGCCTTAGCGGGCGATGAATGCGATGCATGTATGGTTATTCATGGAGATGTTGGTGCTGGATTTGGAGAGGAAGATAGTTATCCTGTTTCGGCCTCATTTTACACCAACTCTTTCCTACACACGGAAGGTGGGATATTCGATCTAACTCAGTTAGCGACCAGATTTGACCCCGACGGAGGGGGTCATGCCAATGCTTGCGGTTGTAGGATTCAACCGCTAGAAAATGGTCAAAGGGTTGAGAGGAAAGTAATCGACGGAGATATTGACGATAATATTCGAGAATGGTTGAAAATGTGGGCAAATCGTTAGCCGATTAATTGCAAGAGATAGAGAAAGCCAAGGAAGGCATGAATGGCAATTAATCCAATCATAACATCACTAAGTTTACCGTGTAACTGCTTTAATTTCACAAATGATTTTCCGGCCTTTTTTTCGGCGCTTGTCTTCCTACCTAAATTCCAGAGGTAAGTCATTAGCGCTACTCCAAGTAATCCGGCCCAGCCATGGAAATGTCCAGGCATTAACAAGTCGATCGTGAAGTCTTCCCCGGAGAGTAGAGATGATGCTACTTTGGCGGCGAAAGCTAATGCAACAACAATCAGCACCCAGCGAAATAATCGCTCCCCTTGCAATTCATGATTATCTAATTCCTTAGCTCTTTCCGAGCCCCTTAACGAAACGCTCAACTTTCGCCAGTTTCGTTGCCTAGCGAACTCTCGAATGATCACCAATGCTGCAATAGGGTGCAACAAGAGAATGAGGGCTTCGATGATTTCCACGTTACTTCGGCAGGCTCTAGAGGTCTTGAGTTCTCCTTCTCACGCCTTGCATAGCAAGGCGATGTGTTGATGTAGGCAGGGGTGGGGCGGTGTGCCTACCGGAGTGATTCAATTTGGAGGATTACCTGCTCGATTGTATCGAACAATTGCAAAGAGCAGGTGACGATTCTGGTCGTCGAAAATCCGAAATTCAGAGACCCAAGGCTTGGAATTTACTCAGCAAAGAATGGAAAGCTTTGGCCTTTTTAGCAGTAAATCAATCTGCTCCGGATTCGATTGACCCAAATTCTTCAGACGGTAGGGCAAGTAGGCCAAATCGACGTATAGGTAGAAGAGGTGGTAGAGGAGGCCGTTCCGGACTACAAGATCGGTTAGAGTTACCACAATCAGTAATTTCCTCAAATCAATCTCCAGCCTACAGGCTCGCAGTTTTGATTGCGCAAAAACACAAGATGGGCGATTCTTGGAACAACGAATGGGACGAGGCTGTTATTGCCCTGAGAAAAGAGTGTGAATCCGGTGTGCATCCCGTTTGGGAGCGTATGGCTAGGGAGGCACCGTTACTAGCTGAATTAGGCAGATTCCCTATATCCGAAAATGTGAATGTGGTAGATTCAGAAGGATGGCTGAGTCAGGCTGATTTCGACCCCCTCGATTCTGCCGCCTTACTGGCTTGGCTAGAATCCTGTACACTTCAATTGGACGTTCATCAAGCATCGACAATTCAAAAAATTACTAGAGATTTGAAATCCGGAAAACCCCGCCCTCAAAAGTGGAAAGCATGGATGAATCCCTCACTACACGAAATGTCAGGAGATTACATGATGTTGGAATCGGTACTATTGGCTGCAGGAAGATATGATGAGTCTATTGCAATTTTCGATAGGATAGAATCCGAGAGTTTGCGACCTTTGGCAAAGGCACAATCGACCTTGCTTTCGATCAGAACAGGAACCAGCGAAAATTGGAATGATGTTGTCTTAACTAGTGGGGATGATAGGATTTCCAAGGCAATTCAACTCGAGGCATGGAAAAATTTCCAATCTGGTGAAATATCTGATGTTGACAGAATACTTAGCGGGATACAAATTCTCGAAAAACATGGGCACTCCCCTCCTGATTCACTTAACTGGGAGGCAATAGAGCAGCTTACACTTGCAAATAGAGAGGATGAGGCGCTTTCTATTCTGAGCGGATTAGAAATAAGCAATGAGAAACAAATGGAGATAGCGATTAATCTAGTTGCGACAACAGGTGATTCGAGTATTGAGCGCTCCATTTTGAAGGGGCTCGCAAAGACCTCTGACGAATTGGCATTGAGTGTAATGCGTAATGCTGCGGCTCCTATTTCGATTCGAAAGACCGCCGCAAAAATGCTCTCAACGAAGAATCTTGGAATAGAGGAAGAAGTATTGGATATCTACACCCTATCAGCAGATGTAGAAGGCCTGAGTCATGAGTTCCTTAACCACTCAGATTTAATTTCAAAATTTCCTCATCGTGCGCTATTAGTTTGGCATCTAATTCCGGCCAAGAAAGGAATCTCAATTATTGAGGATCTTGAAGAAATGAGGAAGATCGCAATACTTTCGCTTGCAGATTATGAGCAAGATGGTATAATGACTAATGCCTCTTCATCATTAATTGCTCTGCTGAGTGGTAATCCTTCTGCAATGGAGGCTGTACATCAAAAATTGGATTCTAAAGGACTTGAGGCACTTAACCAAGTTAGGGCGGCATTAAGAGCAGACGGAGATGGATTGGTTGAAGAAAACCGTATTGAAAGATTAGAGCAATCCGTTCAAGATGCTGATTTAACATATCTAGAAAGAAGTTTATTCAGCGTCCTAATCAGTGCCTTACATTTGAACAGAGCAACTATGGATTTACAGAGTGGAGTCGAGGATAGAGTCTCTTCCGCATTGGAATCCTTGGGAGAATTGTGCTCAGATGAAAGTGTAGAACTGCGAACCATTAGATTTGCTACTGATTTGGTATTGGAACACAATGCTGCTATTCCTAATTTAGAAATGTGGTACAGACAGTATGACAATGGATCTTCCAATCACCAAATAGTCAGAGCCACAATTGCGGTTGCAAAGGGAGACCGAATCAATGCGGCTCGCTCATATCGAGATGCCGCGATGAGAATCAAGGGTAATTTCGAACAGTCCTCGTTATTACTTAGAAAATCACTGATTGAATTCGCTCTAGCCGGTGGTTGGAAAGAAGCGATAGATTTGATTGATAAACATCCTGAATTGATTGCATCTGTCACATCAAGATTTCAACTCTATTTGCGCGTGTGTGCTGATGCCGATGCCGGTCGTAACGAAATAGCCACTCAGAGAATAATCGAATATACATCTTCAAGAGAGCCTGCTATGGACACCGAAGAAAGCCCTGACAGAGATGTTGTTAAACGTCGGTTAGAAGTACTCGACAGAGCACTGAGATATGCTTCAGAGCACAGATTACCAGAAGACCCATTCCGAGGGAGAGTCTTAGCAGCACAAATGATGATGCGACGTAAGGTACCAAGTCGAAGGAGTGAACTCGAGGGTAGATTCTTGATGGAATTGAATGAAAGAAAGGATGTCCTAGAGATTACACTAATTGCAGAAGAGGTTGCAGATTTATCTCCAATTCGTGGACTTAGAATGTTTGAAACTGCGATTCAATCTGAAAATTTTGACCTTCGCCAAATTCAAACATTAGTTCGCTCTCAAAAGGCTCTGTTCCGCAGACATAGCAAGAATATCCCAGTCCGACAACGACGATCATTGAGTCATCTTTCACTGAGGCCGTTGGTACTAGTAGACACAAATATTCTAATCGATGCATTGAAGGATGATTTGTTAAGTCAGATTTCTCAGGATAACTACGGTACTTTCGATTGGACCGTAGAAAGGGCCTTTGTTTGGATGCTCAAGAGGAGAAGCGAGGAAGGTCGAATTCATCTTTCAATACCGGTGTCTGCCGAGGCTGAATTCCTCAATCGAACTCGGTCGCCAAAGATTGCTCGAGATTTGTTCAAAGACGTCTACATAGACAGCAAGGCTTGGAAGTCCACGGTTACCTCTAAACTTCTGCAAGAGAGAGTTGAAAATATTCTGAAAATCTTTGGTAGATTCCGAGCCGATGTAGACATCGAGGTGAAGAGAGAGGTTGACCTGGAGACTTTCTTAATTCGTCATTCACAAATTTTTGAAAGGGTAACCGAAGCCAAGCAATTAGCCAGAGATGACCCCCCTCCAAGAAGTGTAATCGATGGTATGGATATCTTCCCTGAATCTGGTGACCTTGACATAATGCGAGATTCAACCGTTCATGCCGCTTCGAATATTCCTGACGTTGGTTGTGTTCTAGTTGCCACAAGAGATTCTGACTTCACTCTAATTTCAAGAGCTCTACATGATAATTTCGGATTCGATGCGATTTCAACTGCTCAGCAGTTGAATAGCCATATTCTTAGAAATTAATTGTTGAAGGAAAGCGTTCTCACATGTGAGATACAATTGCTTGACCGAACTCACTACACTTCAGTAAAGTCGCTCCATCCATCAGTCGCTCGAAATCATAGGTTACAGTTCCAGCTGAAATCGCGCTCTCCATTCCTTTGACAATTAGATCCGCTGCTTCAACCCAGCCCATGTGTCTGAGCATCATCTCAGCAGAAAGAATCAGACTACCTGGATTGACCTTGTCTTGGCCGGTATATTTTGGCGCTGTTCCATGTGTGGCTTCGAAGATAGAAATTCCAGTGTCGTAGTTGATGTTAGCACCCGGGGCAATACCTATTCCACCAACCTGTGCAGCTAGCGCATCTGAGATGTAATCTCCATTCAGATTCATGGTTGCAAGAACGCTATACTCGCGCGGGCGCGTGAGAACTTGTTGTAGCATTGCGTCTGCAATTACATCCTTGATGACAATAGTGTTTCCTGTCTTTGGATTAGTCAATGTGCACCAAGGTCCACCGTCTAATTCTACTGCTCCAAATTCGTCTTTGGCTAGTTGATATCCCCAATCTCTGAATCCACCTTCTGTGAATTTCATGATGTTCCCTTTGTGAACAAGAGTTACTGAATCCTTATCATTATCGATCGCATATCTGATTGCTGCCCGTACTATTCTAGCGGTTCCTTCTACACTAATCGGTTTGATTCCGATTCCTGATGAGTCAGGGAACCGAATCTTTTCGACACCCATTTCATTTTGTAAGAATTGAATCACTTTGGCTACGTCTTCGCTACCTGATTCCCACTCTATTCCTGCGTATACGTCTTCGCTATTTTCTCTGAAAATAATCATGTCGACTGCGCCAGGATCTCGTACAGGACTGGGCGTACCAGCGTACCAGCGAACCGGACGGACACAGGCGAACAAATCCAGTTGTTGTCGCAATGCAACATTCAGGCTTCTGATTCCTCCGCCTACAGGAGTTGTAAGAGGTCCTTTGATTGAGACTAGCCCGTTCTTCATTGAAGCAAGTGTCTCATCTGGCAACCACTCGCCAGTGGCGTTGAATGCCTTTTCTCCTGCCAATACTTCAGACCAGTGAATTCGGCGAGATCCTGAGTATGCCTTGTTGACCGCCGCGTCAACCACATCAATCATAACAGGAGTTATATCGACTCCAATTCCATCCCCTTCGATGTAATGGATTATTGGTTGATCGGGTACGCTCAAACGACCTTCTTCCATTGTAATTGCACTGCCCTCAGTCATGTCACTCAGTCGCTCCACTTGCCCTCGCCTCAAGAAGCCAACCCTCAAGACGGACGCGATAGAGGAGGGGGCATGAATAGCGTAGTTCGCTGGACTGAGGGTTATTCCATGGAGGCTGAAACTGATTCTGGCAAGTTGACTTCAATCTACAGCGAAGTTGCACCCAGTCCTATGGAAATGGTGCTTCAGGCCCATGCTGCCTGTTCACTAATTGACCTTAGAGTTGGCCTCAAAGAAAGAATGGATAACATTCGGGCAATGTGGGTAGATGTAGAGGGAATGAGGGCTGATGAGTCTCCGCGAGTTTTTACTTCAGTGAAAATGCATTATGTCGTTGAGGGGGATGTACCTGAGAAATTGGTTCGAAGAATAATCTCACTTTCACATGAGAAGGATTGTTCGGTTGGAATTATGATTTCGAGGTCCGGAGCAAGTGTAGATTGGACACTTGATTTACGAGAGTAACTTGTTAATTTGTAACCCCGCATAGATTTTCGATTGATGATTTATTAGGAATAATTTGTCTCTTCGGAAGGGGTATTTTCCGAACTCATTAAAGTCCGTCTTCGGGCACAACGGAATCCTTCGCTCGCGCGAAGGAGAGAATTGAGCCGGGGATTTGATTCGGAAGTGGTTGTGATGCAGACGAGAACAGATGAAGAAGCCGTCGCTGAAGTTGGCGAGGCTGAGAAGGGATTAGTAATTGAACGCCGATTTACAACTGCAGGTTCTGATCCCTTTGACGCCTTTGAATGGATTGAAATGAGTGTGGAAATCCGAAACCCCGACGGAAGTCTTGCTCATGAAATTCAAGGTGTTCAATTACCTTCAGGTTTTGCAGGGGTTCCCGGCAAAGTCTGTGCTCAGAAGTATCTGAGGAAGGCAGGTGTTCCGGCTGTTCTGCGCAAGGTGGCAGAGGATGGAGTACCGGGGTGGCTACAACGTAGCGAGCCTGACCACGAGAAACTTCAGACCCTTGCTCCAGAGGACAGGTTTGTCGGTGAGACACACGGGCGGGAATTATTCCGCCGTCTAGCGGGCACCTGGACTTACTGGGGCTGGACTCATGGTTACTTTGCTAGTGAGGCTGATGCCCGTGCCTTCTACGATGAAATGTGTTACCTAATCGCAAGTCAGAGATCAGCACCAAATAGCCCTCAATGGTTCAATACTGGATTGAATTGGGCTTATGGAATCACAGGTCCAGCCCAAGGGCACCACTACGTGGATGGCGTTTCTGGTGAATTGAAACTTTCCGAGGATGCTTACACACACCCACAGCCACACGCTTGCTTCATACAATCTGTAGGAGATTCCTTAGTAGGAGGCACCGAATCGATTATGGGTCTGTGGAATCGAGAAGCTTTGTTGTTCAAATATGGATCTGGAACAGGTTCAAACTTCTCGCAAATTAGAGGTGCAGGCGAACCGCTATCCGGCGGCGGAACATCCAGTGGTCTTCTGTCATTCCTGAAGATTGGCGATAGGGCTGCCGGAGCTATCAAGTCAGGAGGGACAACTCGCCGTGCTGCAAAGATGGTTACTCTAGACCTTGATCATCCAGATATCGAAGAATACATTGACTGGAAACTAACAGAGGAGGAAAAAGTCTCTGCTCTAGTGATTGGTTCAAGTCTTTTGCAGAAACATTCCGATGCTATCTTGTCTGCTATATGGAGCCATGATGAGGACGAGTCAAAGACAGACCCTGCTGTTAACGGGGCTCTCAAATTGGCGATGATAAAGGCCGTGCGAGATAGCGTTCCTCAGCCGCACATAAAGCGAATCCTAGACCTTGCAGATCAAGGCTGGAAGAGTTTAACATTCGAACAGATGGATACTGATTGGCAAGGAGAAGGTTATGGAACCGTATCTGGTCAAAACTCCAACAATTCCGTTCGTGTTCCTAATTCATTTATGGACGCTCTTCGAAATGATGGAGACTGGAATCTTTACCATCGAACCGAGCTAAAGAAGGCTGAGCTGGAAGGAAGAGATCCTGAGCCCTGCAAGACAATGCCTGCTGCAGAATTATGGGACAAAGTGGCCTATACCGCTTGGGCTTGTGCTGATCCTGGAGTTCAATTTGATACCACAATAAACGAATGGCACACCTGCCCCGAAGGTGGTCGAATAAATGGTTCAAACCCTTGTAGTGAGTACATGTTCCTAGATGATACTGCCTGCAACCTTGCTAGCATCAATCTACTACATTACTATGACAAAGCAACTCAAACCTTCGACGTTGAGGACTTCCGACACTCCGTCCGATTATGGACTGCTACTCTAGAAATCAGTGTACTAATGGCTCAATTCCCGTCAGCGGAAATCGCACGCCAGTCATACGAATATAGGACTCTAGGACTTGGATACTGTAATCTCGGTTCTTTACTCATGCACATGGGTATTCCATATGATGATGAACGAGGATATGCAATATGTGGGGCTGTTACCTCGATAATGTGTGGGGAATCTTATGCGACTAGTGCTGAGATGGCGTCTGTTCTTGGACCATTCCCTAACTATTCAGAAAATGCTGAACATATGTTGCGCGTAATGAAGAATCATCGTCTTGCAGCATACGATGCCCCAGCAGAGGAATACGATGGTTTGTCGGTATTGCCTATGGGAATAAATGCGAAGAAGTGCCCTAAGGATTTACTTGAAGCCGCTAGAGAAGCATGGGATCGTGCTCTTAGAGAAGGCGAGGAGCATGGTTACAGAAATGCACAGACTACCGTTATCGCTCCAACCGGAACTATTGGATTAGTGATGAATGCAGATACTACAGGAGTAGAACCACAATTCTCACTAGTTCAGTACAAACAATTGGCGGGCGGAGGTTCGCTGAGAATCATCAACCATGGAGTCCCGAACGCTCTAAGGCGATTGGGATACTCAGAAAAAGAAACTCAGGCAATCCAAGAATACATTATGGGAACTGCTTCTCTAGGAAATTGTCCAACAATCTCAAGCAAGGTTTTGAAGGCAGCAGGTTTCAATGCAAAGATGGTGAAGAAAGTTGAAGCGAGTTTCCCAGATGTTTTCGATATTCGCTCTGCATTCGCACCTTCTATCCTTGGAGAGGAATTCTGTACAGAAACTCTAGGAATGACCGTAGAGCAATTCGAAGATCCTTTCTTCGATACACTTGGCCACCTTGGGTTCTCTAATGATGAAATTGACCAAGCTAATGATCACGTCTTTGGATACGGTACAATTGAGGGAGCGCCTGGACTCAAGGATGAGCACTTGGCCGTGTTCGATTGTGCAACTCCATGTGGTAAATATGGAAAGAGATCTATTGATTGGAAGGCTCACGTACTAATGATGGCTGCAGCTCAACCATTCATTTCAGGAGCAATCTCGAAGACAATCAACATGCCTGCTGATGCATCTATTGAAGATATTAGAGCAGCATATGACCTAAGTTATGATACTATGATTAAGGCATGTGCAATTTATCGTGATGGAAGTAAACTCAGTCAACCATTGATGAATCAGTTAGTTGATGCCACATCTCTAGATGAGGAAGAAGAAGATGAGGCGGTTACTGTTGTTCACAAGATGGTAGAGCAAACTGCTGAAGCTCTTCCAATCCCTGCTCCTGCTGCTACTGTTGTTGCCGAGCAGTTTGTCCACAATTACATCGCAACAAGAAGACCTCTTCCAGATGTTAGATCTTCGAGTACAATGAAAGCTAGAGTTGGAGGTCACACAGTTTACCTATCTTCAAGCAATTATGATGATGGTCGTCTTGGAGAGATTATGATTACAACTTCGAAAGAGGGTGCTGCCTGGCGGTCTCTACTGAATCAATTCGCAATCGCGGTGTCTATTGGATTACAATATGGTGTACCTCTAGATGCGTTCGTCAAGTCATTCACTTTCCAGAAGTTCGACCCAAGTGGAATGGTAACCGGCGGTAGTGGACGAGTTAAGATGTCGACTTCAATCGTTGACTACATATTCCGCGAATTAGCTATTCAATACTTGGAGCGTGACGACCTAGCTCATGTATCAGCTGAAGATTTGGTATCGACTTCGATTAGTAGACCAGAGCAAACAGAGGATGGTTTGGTTCGAAATCAAGGAGAGAAGCGAGATGTACAGTTGACTCTTAATGCAGTCACGCAAACCGAAGAAGATGAAGATTCTCGAATCCGTCGAATGGCGCGTGAGCGCGGCTTCACTGGTGATATCTGCGACGATTGTGGAAGTAGCCAGATGGTTCGTAACGGCACTTGTCTGAAGTGCAATGCTTGCGGCGCAACTACTGGTTGTTCCTGATTTCCTACAATAATTGGTAGGCCTCAGGATTTCTCATCTTGACCCAGCTAGCTAAGTTATCGAAAGATTCGATGTCAGATTTCCTGACTTTTTCGCATGTTTCCCGAAAGCCTTCTGGAGACACTCTAGCTTGTTCGACAATCAGATTTCCTATTCTAGAGCGCCCTATTTCCGAAGAAGAGAGCCAAGCCGAGGAAAGAAGTTGAGCAGGGTCTGTTGGGTTTGTGGAGAGATAGTCTCGAAGTCCGGATTCTACTAGTCTTTGGATGGCTTTTTGGTTTCCTTTGGCAATTATTGATTGAGCTCTTGTAACAAATTCCTCTTCTGAAAAGCGGGCTAATCCTCCTACATATGAGGCGCAAAGTGTCTGTATTGATTCATCCTTCTCAGATGAGAGCCGGTCAGCCAACGTGAGAGCAAGTGTGTTTTCTTGAGCATGGATACGAGAGAGATTTTCTGCAACTGTTCTTCTAGTGCCTACTGATCGATGATCAGCAGATGCAACAAGTATGTCTGTTGCCTCCTCTAGAGAGTGTGACAGCATTTGCAGCCCCGCTCTTACAAATGGGCTGCTGTCATCGTCGGTTTGCCCGAGACCATCAATCACACGGGAAGGAATGGATAATGTCGGACATAGATGTAGTGAGACGGAAAGATTCTCCAACCATTTTGGCAGAATCTTTGCTGAAGATTCTGGTTTCATCGATAGCGTGTCTAGAATTGTTGTTGCGGCCATTACACCCGCGGGGTGTGGTGGAAGTGGATTGGACTTAGTAATCTCTGGTTCCCATGCAATTTGGTGATGGCCTGTTACATTTGAATATGGTAAATTCCCAGGAGTTACGGCATAAGCGATTGCTTCAAGCAAATAGTAGCAATCATCCCTAGCAATCTCTGAACCATCAAGTGCAAGGCCTACTAACAAACTTGAACCAAGATACCATCTATCTGTATCTGGCACATTCTCATCTAATGCGACTGCTAACCAATCTCTTGCCTGAAGGGCAAGTATTCTCTCAGCGATTGGTTCTGAGTTTGTGGCTAACCATTCTGATTCGGCCTCTATGGGATCGATTGATTGACGAACATGGTTTGGTAAATGTAGCTCACACACTTCAGCTAATTTCATGTTGAATCCTTGACGATCTATTGCGAAGATTCCCGCCGCCTGACGAACTAATGATTCCGAGTTAGTTGGTGGAATTGCAGGAAAATCCGGTAATTCTAGAGGTGGATTAGGCAGTGGAGCAATATCAAATGCTTGACTTACCGCATGCTTTAGTCTCTCATCAGTTACCTGCCAGACTAAGGCCTTGCCTTCCCGTCTGGGCATTTAGACCGACTCAAATTTCTAATTCGATATTCAGGTTCTGGATGAGTTCCTTGTACCTGTTTCGGATAGTAACTTCTGTGACACCGGCCACCTCAGCAACCTCTCGTTGGGTTCTGCGCTTACCACAAAGAACCGATGCAATGTAGATGATTGAAGCAGCGATACCGGTTGGACCTCGGCCGCTGGTTAGTTCCTTTTCCTGAGCCTTCTGAATCAATTCGTATGCCTTGGCTTGTACCTCGGCGTCTAGGTCAAGACCGGAACAGAATCGAGGGATATAATCCTCAGGCTTGGTTGGTGGGATTTTCATCTTCAATTCACGAACCATGAATCTGTATGTGCGACCAATTTCCTTTCTACCGGTCCTGCTAGCATCGCCAATTTCATCGAGTGTTCGTGGATTATTGCACTGTCGGCAGGCTGCATAAAGGGATGCAGCTGCAACTCCTTCGATAGAGCGACCGCGAATGAGTCTCTTTTCAACCGCTTTCTTGTAGTTAACAGCAGCGGTTTCACGAATGCTCTTTGGAAGATCTAGGCGGCTTGCCATTCTATCTAATTCGGCAAGAGCCATTGCAAGGTTGCGCTCGGTCGCGTTGCTTACTCGAGAACGCTTCTGCCACTTTCTCATTCGATAGAATTGAGATCGGTATCGAGAGGAGATTGTCTTTCCAGAATAATCCTTGTTTTGCCAGTCAATGTCAGTCGAGAGACCTTTGTCGTGGAGCATTACTGTCATTGGTGCGCCGGTACGTGCACGCTGGTCTCCTTGTTCTGGACTGAATACACGCCATTCGGCGCCTTGATCGATAACCTTGTCTTCAAGAACAAGGCCACAATCATCACAGACTACTTCTCCACGAGTTTCGTCTCGAGTCAAATTCCTTGACCCGCATTCATCACACTTGACTGTGTCTTCTACGAGATATTCTGACATCTTTTAATCACCCCTTTCGACCCGAAAGGTAAAATATCCGCAATGGACTTGATATTTAAACCTTAGAGATTTTAATGGTGCACGTAAACGTAGGTCTGCTAGCCTACTTGTTGTATTACCAACGGTGAAATAGCATCGGATGCTGGCATACAACTAGCAAGAGGTGTTGGTATGCAGTCTTGGCCTCCTCCCAAAGTCAGTCTTAGCCCTAACAAAAGGGTACTATTTTTGACAAAAGATTTGGAGCTAATCCGAAAACAGTTGTATGAGGGTCTCGAATTAAGGATGGAAGATTTGTCTGTCGATGACTTACTTGACGATATCAACACCGATGTAATGACTCCGGCTTGGGTGTGCTTTGATCATGATCCAGCTATACTTGCAGAGAATGCATATGCAGGACTTCTGCATGAAGGCCGTCGGGTCTTTGAGTCACGTGCATTGATGGATGGTGGATTCGAAGTAATTGTTAGCGGCCATCGAAAGGGAACCGGGAGTAGTAGAGAGACGGCCGCTCAA
>DAOJ01000044.1:22716-24392 GCA_002502365.1 Euryarchaeota archaeon UBA106 | reverse complement strand
GAGGTAATTGCCCTTACAAATGCTGCAAATTTAGCGAGACCTGTGGCAAGACTAAGGCCATTCGCTGTAATCAAAGGATGAAGAAAAAAGATTTCATTGCCTTTGTCGATATTCAATCTCAATTACATCACCATCAATCATGACATAATTTTCGAATTCCAAATTTTCTTGTCCATTCACAGACATTACCACTTCATTTTCTTCATTTGATTCCTTATCCATAATGTGTGATTGGTCAAATTTCTCACCCCATATTGCAAAGAATGCACCTATTGTTGCGTTCATTTGCCCTGGAGTTTCGATATGTAGCCTTCCGGTATCATCGTGTGTATGCACGCCACGCATTCCATTAGGACATACTGAATCTTGTATTCCAACATCTTCAGGTATTGCTATGTTAGTACCATTAATCGAAATTGAGAGAGTTGCATGAATATGGTTGATATTCCCACTGTGATCAGCTAAACATACATCAAGAACATCCCAATTGGGATAATTTGGCTCAGATTCAGAATCTGAGTTCATGTCTAGAATTACGACTCCAGCAAAAGCCACCGTACAGAATAGGCCGGCTGCCAGAAATGCCTGCACTTGATCCATGAACCCCCGACCGGTCAAAAGATAATGAATGATATCCTGAGTAGTTTATGGTAAAGGCAGGCGCTGTACCGGAGTGGTGGTCGGTTGCTAAGTTCGAAATTATGGAGAAAGATGAGTCATTACGTGGGATTATTTCGGATTATCAGGAACCCCCATTGAGTTCGAAAGGCGATTTATTTGCCACCTTGATAAAGTCAATAGTAGGCCAACAAATTTCGGTAATTGCTGCTTCTGCTGTTTGGGGCCGTTTTTGCGATTGTGTTGGAGAAGTCACTCCTGAATCTATATTAGAAAAATCACATGCTCAATTACGAGAGGTCGGCCTTTCGAATAGAAAGGTGGAATATATTCTCGGAATATGTGAAGAATGGAGAAAAGGTTTGCATGAAACAGAATGGGATTCCTTAAGCGATGAAAAAGTAATTGAAGAACTTGTAAAATTACGAGGAGTAGGCCGATGGACGGTAGAGATGCTACTAATTTTTGCCCTTCTGAGAAAAGACGTTTTTCCAATTGATGATATAGGATTGATTAGAGGTATGGAAAAATTGTATAACAATGGAGAACCACTAGAAAAATCACAATTGTATAAGATATCAGACAGTTGGAAACCATACAGAACTTTGGGGGTATGGTACATCTGGAGATCAATAGACCCAGAGCCTGTTGAATATTGAAATTCACATTGAATATCCGCGCTTAGGTTGATTCGGGATTTGCGGGGAGTTGCCTGATTGAACTCCGTCCGCCTCTTCCATAATTATGGTCAATAATGTATGGACAAGAGCCCTCAAATCTTCGACTTCTCCTCTTAATTCTTCAACAGTGCCTTCATAGCTATGCTGGTCCATATTCCCATCCCCCATTGAGAGAAATAAATTCCCTCTGGTCAAACATCCTAATTCAATGGTCTATAAACTCCACAGGTATAGCCAAGGCTGTTATGGGGTTTATCCCATAGTTTCGTCTTGATACAAAGCAAATAGAGAGAATGTATAGAAAATAGATTTTTCATGAAATATTCTCATCATTCTTCTTCATATTCATCTTCATAGTATGAATCGTCTTCATCGTCG
>DAOJ01000044.1:0-22386 GCA_002502365.1 Euryarchaeota archaeon UBA106 | reverse complement strand
TGAATCGTCTTCATCGTCGTAGTAATATTCCTCATCATCTGATCTTGATCGACTCATGAAGAATCCTACCATGGCAACGGCAACTAAGAAAATTCCACCTATAATAATGTAAGTTGTAGTATCTTCACTACCTCCTTCATCGGTTATTGGTTTTGTAACCTGGATTCCAATCACGGGTTCACCATTTTGGAAATCTTTGTCGATGATTATGTAGAGAACTGGTTGTTCGATTTCTCCCGCTACCCATTCGAATTTTGCATAAACTGAACTTGTTTCCGGATCTAATTCCAATTGTATGCTGCTAGAATCAGGTTGTTGCCATTGTTCATCAATTAATTCATAGAGATTGATTTCAATAGAACCACTTCTCTTACCACTATTTGACCAGTAGGTTTCAACAGTTACCGTTGTATCAGTTAATGGGTTTTTAGGAGTAATTACAATATTATCCAGGGCCGGATTAAATTCCATAATTCTTAGAGCTACTGTTTTTGGGTTATTGTAGCTACCTAATCCAATTACTTCATTCCCTGCTCTATCTGTCGAGGTCACCCAGAACATGATTCGGTCTCCCATTTCAATATCAAAATCTTCTAACATTGGCCTTAGATCTAGGGTTCCTTGGAATACTTGTTGACCCGAAAAAGATTCTTCACCATTTTGTATTTCCATTCCATCATCAAGTAGCCTTAATGTTCCGGTTGATTCTGTGCCGATGACTGGTTGGTTTTCACTGATGTAAAGCCAAGCCACCTCAAGATCACTTTCTGGCATTCCGATTTCATCAACCATTGTGATGGTTACTAAAACCTCACCAAGTAGGTCTGACTCCAACACAGTTAGTGATGAATCCGGATATGCTATTTGATCGAATAGTATGGTAGGGTCCTTGCTATCCACGGTTATTTTAGCATCCGAATTTACTAATGAACCTCCCAGGCCCGGAACATATAGCACGCTGGTACTTACGTTCATTGTAGGAGATGGAGGGGTGAAGGATTCTATTGTCATTGAGCCAAACCAAGTTCCATCATCGTTTATACTTGCAATTGAAGTTATGAATTGGCCACCATATAAAACTTCGATTTCAACTTGCATATCTGGTTTTATGTCATTGAATATTTCACCAGACTGGGCATAAAAGAGTCCTCCATCCATCGAAAATTGATCCCCTGCCTGGAGGTATAAATGTAGATCATTAGAACTCATAATTGGAGTAGTTAAATCATTTATTCCATTCGGTATGGCGATAATTGTATTGTCCAAAATCCACGAAATCTCTCCAATGTTATCTTGATATGCAACTTCTGTAACTTCATCAATTATACTTACAGCAGGTTTGCATGAATATTGACCCTCTTCCCAAGAATAATCCCATGAGATTTCGAATACCAATGCTAATTCCGTAACAGATGAAGTTATGCTTTGAGTTTGCATGGAGATTGCGTTGACCATAGAATCAACAGGAGTCCATAATTCATCTGAGCTTGGGTTGTAGGATATTTTACCAAGATTATCTAGCCTATCTCCACAGAGCATAATGGTTACATTATCTAACGTTTGTAGACCATTGGGTTCATTAATCTGCATTCTAAATACATGCATGTTTCCCGCAAGTAAGTATCCGTTGTATGAATCTAATTCATATCCATTTGGTACAATTGTAGTTGGCTCATCAATTGCAACTATTACGCTTGCCCATGAATTTGCAGCCCCAGGGCCACCACCTGTTCCTCCCTCCTGATAAGATAATCCAGCCCAGTCTATACCTTCTAGATACGCGTATACTGGACTATTGAATTGTTGTGATGAAACATCGATTGCTGCAAAATTTACTTGTTCTTGTCCCACCATACCAGCAGTTAGGGGTTGAGTTTGGGACAAATACTCATCTTCCTCAGCAATACCATTCATGTTTGTATCATCAACATCGGCTCGCCAATATCTTAGTGTGATTGTTTCCCCTCTTGCTTCGTTCTCTTCAAGAGTAACGAAGAAACTCAATGGCATTGAAGGGTCCCAAACCTTTCCGTTAGCGTTTTGCAGTCCCGAAGGAGTCATGACCTGCAAAGGCCCAACGATTGGTGGAGTGAAATCGTTTACGATAGTTACAGTTGGTGGTTGACCTGATTCATCCATTGCCCCTATAGATCCCGACAGAGGACCCACTCTGAACAAATCAGGAGTGACTGAAATTTCAGACATACCTGCTGGTGCATTAAATGTACCGGAAAACTCTCCATTTTCCAAAGATTCGAGAAGGTAGATTGACCCTGAAATATTTACACGCACTTGGAAATCGGATTGTAGTGGCGTGGTATCTTCTGTATCCTGGAATCTGACAGAACCTGAGACATTGATTTGACTTCCTTCAGAAATAGGATGAGGATAGAAGGGGGAGAATTGATTTGAAATAAGGCGATCATTTTGATCACGTATCTCGAAATGATCTATCTGCAAGTCATTTTCAACTGCGTTTCCTAATGCGCCACTTACAGAACCTGCTGGCCAAATTGACTCTCCATTTGTATCCATAGCTTGAGAAATCCAATTTATTTTATTTACGTCATCCCAATTCCAGGATAACTCAAATTTCCAAGATACCTGAACGTCCATCCAACCATCTCCTCCATCAACTATTGCAACCTGACTTAGTTGTTCATCTAGATGCATTAATTCATTTCCTGATGTTTGTTGGAATGTCACTGATCCGGAATTAACTCCCCAAGAACCATCTGGGGAATTAATCGCCTCAAAAGAAATAGTTTCACCATCCGAACCAATACCATCTAGAGTAATACTAGCAAGATTCGAATTATCGTAAAGATGTCTGTGACTGGTTACAATCTCATACATAGACCCATCAGGATAGAATGCATTTGGAACATTGAAATCCTTATTTTTGATAAGTAATTCATGTGTTATTTGTCCATCTATAACTACTTGGCCCGCTGAAGAAGATAGGTTTGTTGGTATATTGATGTTAACCAAGGTAGGATTCTCTGCTGCAGCATTGATTTTGTAAATCGAAAGTTCCGTTGCTAGATTAGAAACCGTTTCGGTGACCGAATAAGAGATGGCAAATCGAGAAAGTGAAATTGTTTGTGTTGCACTACTTTCGAAAGTCATCGTGACCTCCTTCCACATCCTATCATTGGAATTGGTGTCAGTCCAAGAAGCACCCATTGCCGAAATTGATGCTGCTTGATTTGGCGACAATCTATGGTAAGTCAAATGACTGCTCGTGGTTGAGATAGTCGATTGGTATCCATTAACATCTAAATTTATTGAACTGTCAAATCCATCAGCATCCGAAGTAATTGCTAACAAACCAGAATGAACCATGCTGCCTTCTGGAATCAATACAGTTACACTCTGTGGCACTCCTGCTGTTAGGTAAAATTCCATTGATGTAGAACTTATTGGATTATTACTGGTGCTAGGTGCTTGATCTAACATGTTTGTTTGCCAACCGAGGTGTCCACGTCCGCCGGCATAGTAAAAGTCCCAATTATCGTTGCCATCTTCAGCGACATCGATAGAAATATCTCTAGCGGGTTCTGCGTATACTGATTTTATTCTCATAGTTTCAATGTAGCCATTAGGAGGCAGGGTTATTTCTAGGGAATAACCATTTATTGGATATGAAAATGCCACATGGCCTCCAAATGAAGTATTTCCTATGCTATTTCCATTTGAATCAAGAACGTCAATAATCACGTTATTTGAGGCATTACCATTGAAGTTAATTCGCTGAATAGGTTTAATTGAATTTTGATAATCTGATGAAATAGTACTTGTGACTAAAGTCGCATTGAAAAGACCGTCAACTATCTCTATTCCTGAGGGTATAGACCAACCGTTGAAATCCAACAATTCTGGAGATAGGATTCTAGGGCCTCCGATCTCTAAGTTGTGCACAATAGGAGTGGATTGGCTGCTTGAAGAATCCAACTCTAATCTAACATTGATAGATGGATGTGAGTCAACATCAATACCAGCCAGATTAATTGGGAAATCCAGTGATTCGTAGCCAATTATAGGTAGGCCTGTTGTAGAATCCAAAACTGAAGCAGTAAGAGTTGAATTATCATCTACTTTGGCTTCTACTTCTACTATTCCTAGATTAAAATCATCAATACCATCTAGTTGAATATCTTGGCTTATCCAATTACCAGGTGAATTAAAACTACCTATTCTGGTGGCGACATTGTCTATGAACCATCCTTGAGGACCATGAGCTGTTGTAGAATATGAGTATTTATCGGCAGCAATAAATTTGAAACGGATATTTTCTCCCGCCCATTGTTCCATCGATAATTCATAGTTTTCAAAGTCCTCTTGGTCACAATGCTCGTCAGTCCAAATTCTCTCTCCATCAAGAGGAGTGGAAGGATAGGCTGTGCCTGAAGTGTATGTAGTCATTACATCGTTGTCAGTATACCAATTACCGGGATCCACATGTTCCCATGTGCCGTTGTTTACCTGTACCATCAGGGCTCCACCATGATAGTGCCTGTTACTCCAAGAATAGTAATAATGCCAACATATCCACATATCAAAACTAAAGAAAGATACTCCTGAATCTGGAACTGTAATTTCTGGTGTTATCAAACTGGCTTCTTCGACTGCACCATTGAAACTCCCCTGTGTTCCTATACTGTATACGTAAGGGAATGAGGCTGCTTCACTTGGGCCAAAAGTGGAGGATTGGATAGGACCTAAATCCCAACCACATGTGTAATCATTATTACAATTGGATTTAGTAGTTGTTCTAGTGAACCCATCCATATCATCAGATTCAGGTTCTGTAACTTGAGAATCTTCAAACCCAAACTCTTCAGAAATGTATCCAGAGGTCAGCGTTAGCCACTGCCATTCATTGGTGTTGCTTCCGGTAGTAGGTGTACTTGGGTCTAGATACACACTATACAACATACCAGAAGCATCCATAGGTCTGAATCCAAATACAGTTACTCCTTCTCTTCCGTCGCTGTCAGTACTTCCTGTAGGAGAACCTCCGGTAACACTGGCATCAGTTTGTACGTGATACCGAAGAACGGCATTCGAGACTTGATGTGCAGTAGGTACAGATGCGGATATTGTCACCATACCGCCACTATCATCAAGGTGGTTAACTCCGTTGATATCTGTATATCCATAACCTGGGATATTACCACTGCGTGACCTGCACTGAGTAGTGGTTGAATTACTGGCTGAGGTTATATCGATCCAACTAGCGCCGTTGTTATTTGAGAGTTCAATACATAAGTTATCCCATCCAGAACCTTCCAAATCCCAGTGCAAATCGAATTCTATATCTGAAGCACCCGTAAGATCTAATCCAGAATGTGTTAGATAATTTATCTGGTTATTTGCATAGCCACAATAAGTACCATAGTTGTATGCGCTATATCCGTTAACATCGCATCCATGGTGCCAAGCACCGGATGCGTCACCATCATTATTGTAGTCAATGTTGTCAATAAACCAGCCAGGGGAGCCTGTGGAAGAATCAGAGGTAACAATTCTAAATCTGAATTGAATGACCGAATTTTCAGTTATTGAATCTAAATTTGAAAGATTAGTGGAGGCAGAAATCCAGCCGCTGTAGGTATCACCTCCAAAAACAGGTATGGTGCCATCTGTAGGAGTTCCTTCAACATCAAGATCACCTTCTGGAATGGTGTGTGAATATCCTGTATCCAATGGAGTCCAAGTCCAGTTACTCCATGAAGAGCCGTTCCTCATCCTATGCTCTACCCAAGCACCATCACCGGATTCTAAGTCATGCCAATGGTCGAAAGAAAATGAATAATTCACAAACGTACCACTGTCGGCCGGGATCTCAAGGGTGGGCAATAAAAGCCAGCCATCGCTTCCTGGAGGCACTGGCTGTCCCGGTAAAGTAGCAGCTACAACCTCGCCTGATGCTGCTGAAGCAGGAACCGTTCCATGGGCCAATTGTTGCACAGTTCCGGTTATGGTGCCATTAAAGTCAAGTAAAGTACCAAACCATAATTCAAGAGGCTGACAGAAATAGAAACTGCCTTCTATCTCAGTTGAGTTCAATGTCATAACCCTATCATAGAACATTCCGAAATCATTGCCCCATTCGAAAAATGTACCACCATTGGGGCAGTTAACGTCACCTACAGGTAAAGCCGTCGGCTCGACTTCTAAAGAACCGTTTTGCACAGTTCCGTTAACATCTCCGAGAGGCGGCAGACCATTACCACCAACTATTGTTTGATTTGTTTGACATAATTCAATTGTAGTTTCGATTTCAGAGGTATCCAAAGCAGCATTGAAGTTGTTGTCATGTCCAGAGGTCACAGTAAACATCAACAAACCACCGCATGTTTCTGAAGGGGCACCTAGATCCAAATCCCAAATCATTTCACCCGGGCCTGATTTAAAATCGTCAGACATTGCAATTGAGTAATTTCCATTATCGTCAAAGTTAGATACTGTAGCGATGCTTCCATCATCTATCATTGTGATATTACCATTAATCAGGGAGCCAGTTGTACCATCATAAGTTCCATTATCAAAATCTACACCTTTGATAGTAATCATTTGGTGTGTTGAAGTTGCCATGGGATCACTAGAAACTCCGATCCAACCATCCACAATCGTCTGGTTGCTGGGCACTCTAAACGCATTCACTGTTATTCCTTCTTCATCCGGACTGATAGGGGATGATATTGTCCAATTAGAGACCCCTGCACTGGCAAATGGGGCGAATAACATCAACATGACAAGAGCGGTTGCTAGTCTTCGGCGGCTGGCGGGCATAGACCTTACAGGCATAGTGAGATTATAGAATACTCGGTCCCTGTTCTACGAACAGGCGAATTGGAGAAATAGAGTGTAAATTATTTTAGTGACGAAATTTGTAAAAAAAACGCCCATATTTTGGAGCCACTGGGGGGAATTGAACCCCCGACCTTCGCCTTACCAAGGCGACGCTATACCCCTAAGCCACAGTGGCAGTAATCATTCGAAATGAAGTGTTAATTTAACCGCTACGGGCTGGGCAGTGAGATATCATTTCTAACAAAGACGCAAATTTTTCTTGCGTCAGACTCAAGACTTAGTCATGATTCGCGTGGACTAAGCCGAGGTCGCATAGCCTGGTATTGCGCATGACTGGAAATCATGTGGGTTCTACCCTCGGGAGTTCAAATCTCCCTCTCGGCGCCATTAAAGGAAATACACAACACTCTGAAATTGGCAAAAACCGTCTCAAAATCAAGTTTGTTTCTTATGGTTGATTCGACCCGAGAAGGAACGTGGAAGAAGGTGGAGCCATTCCAAATGACGAGGAATGGATTGAGTCGGACCAGATTAGATTAAGTGATGTTCAACTTTCTTTCAACTTGCAGGATCGAAATCCTAGATTAGCATTTATTGATTCCATATTACAAGAATATGCATTCCATGGAAAAATGATTTTGAAAGGGTGGGGGCCAACTGAGGCACTTATTATTGGCATTGGAACTCTCTCCATTATCTTAGGAGCATGGGATTTAGGCATTGGAGAAATATCCTCTGGTGGAGATTACAATCGATGGGGGCTTTACGGAGATAATGCTGGTTTTCTTCACGTCAATGACTTTTCGTTAATGTTAGCTCTGCTTTCCCTAATCGCATGGATAGGATTTTTTTCCTTACTTTGGGCTAGATTCCCCTTAATGAGAGAAAATCTTGTTTACATGTCAATTGCTATCCTTGGAATTCAGGTAGGATATGTTGTAAGCCATTCATCAGCCACAAATTTCCCATACGGTGCAGAAATCGGCGATTGGGCAGGAGTTGCTCTTGCAAATCTAATTCTAATTTTCCTAGCAATAATCGTTGTACACAAAGCAGTAAGTGAAACTCGAGATATTCATGTGGAAGAACGACACTCCCATCCTGACCCGCGAGTTGTAAAAAAAGCATGGAGAGATCATAGTCTGAATGCATGGAGTCTGAATCTCGCAATCTGGATGTTGTTTCTAAACATCTCTTCATGGGCAGGAGCACATGCAATATCTCCAAGACCACCTATAGAAAATGATATGACGATTTATATTGTATTGTATGCTCTTTTTGGAATTCTCACAATAGCTGTTTGGATTCACGTATTATGGTATCCAGAATTTATGCTTGGAGCGGCGGGAGATAGAATTCAATCGGTTAGAGCAAGGGAAGTTTCCGGAGAGTTTGTACCTGTGAAATCTGATAAAAGACAAGGTTCCTGCCCTATCTGCAACGCAGAATCTGTAGCAGTTAGAACCCAAGATGGCAGTATTGTATTGCCATGTACAGAGTGTGAGGGTGACGGCAAACCAGGAACCGCTTGTTCTAGTTGTAATAGCATAATACCAGCAAGGGTCACATGTTCAGAATGTGGTTCAAGCACTACCGTTATGAGTCACTTTTCTCGGTCTGAAGCCTGGTAATATCGAAGTCAGAGGAACTAAGATGTTACTAGATAATTTACTGTTTATTTATGATGATTTTCTAGAGAACATTCAGCCCAAAATGAGGAAGAAATTAGCAGTAATTTTGTTAACAATTGGTGCTTTATTTATCATTTCGTATTCAATCATTGATGATGATTTCTTAGACATTATCGCCTTACTAATCGGGATTCTACTAGTTCTTGTGGGCTTTGTGACATTATTTTACAATTCGGTAAGTAGCGAACCAATTAGGAATAAAGATTCCAATGTTGGTGAAGAGCAAGTTGACGAATCTAGATTGGAGCAATCAATCGAGCAATCATCTGAATTTACCAATCAAAACAACTACATTAGCGCCTTACCATGGTTGATTGGTTCTGTTTCTACATTAGCATTTATCCTAATTGCTTCAGTCATTTTCCTTTGGTTTAGATCTGTGGCCGATGAGATATTGATTGGAGGTCCTCCACCAACCTTGACCGGATGGGAGCAATCGTACCAAGAATTAACTGGATTCGACGAAGTATCTGGATTGGATGGAAGTGGTGTTGTGGTATGTGTAGTTGATTCTGGTATCGAAATGAGTCACCCCGATTTACAGCACCTTACCCTAGCCGGTTGGTTTGATGTGATTAATGGGCAAAATGAGCCCTATGATGACGAGGGGCATGGAACCGCAATGGCAGGAATTATAGTTGCGAAAAATGGCCTTAGTGGAAATGCTCAAGGCGTTGATTTATTGGTTGCAAAAGCAATTGATTCCAATGGACAGGGGACTGATACAGGAATTGCTGAAGCTGTTGGTTGGTGTGCGGATAATCAGGCCGATATTATCTCATTGAGCCTAGGCGGAGAAGGAGGCTTTAGCATAGGTGGCATTACCACTGACCAATTAGAAAGTGCAGTTCAAGATGCTCTAGATCAAGGTATCTTCGTGGTTGCAGCAGCAGGAAATGATGGAACGGATGATGATGGAGACGTATCCTCTCCAGGTTCTGTAGAGGATGTTATCTGTGTAGGTGGAGCGACTAGGCTGGGTAATGTCTGGAGTGGGAGTTCTCAAGGAGATAATGACGGAAGACTTTGGCCTCCCATGTTACCTCGTTCAGACCCTGATATGAAACCAGAAATTCTGGGACCTGGAGCAGAGGTGCCCATTCTTTTTGCTGGAGGTAGCGGCGATGGTTCTTGGTGGGGATGGGCAAGTGGAACCTCGGCTGCTACAGCTTGGGTATCGGGAGGCTTGGCGATAATTCTCGAGGCACATCCCGAATTACAAAGAGAGGGTTCATCAGGAGGACCAAATGCAATTGAATTTATCAAAACTAAATTAAGTGAAAATTCACAAATGGATGATGGGCAATCTGAACATGATGAAAGGTTTGGTTACGGAATATTTAGAATTGATTTGATGCTTGAAGAATTGGAAAATTCAAGTTCAGACACTAATGTGAAGGGGCCTGAAGTGCAAAGCGGTTTGCAGGTTACATTCACAGATTCATATCAAGCAGAGCGTAGGAAAACCCCTAGTGTTCCGCCTGCTAATTCTACAAAGGCAGCCGAGTGGTTGGAATTTACAGATTGAACAAATTCTATCCATTCGTTAAAGGAGGCTACTACTTGTTGAGCTTGGGTCATTTCTGACCCTTGCTCAGGTTCACCCACATCTCCAGTAGGTACTTGTGGTTCTAACACCATAACGACACCTCCTGGAGATAGTAAATTGAATGCGGATGAGGCTACCTTTGCTCTTTCAACCTCTGGCAAGTCGATGATAACTAAATCAATTGGCTGAGGCAAAGGTGCAGATTTTGCAATATCTGGAAGTGTTGCATTCGCTGCATTCCAAGATTCAGTTTCTGCAGCTATTTCGGGCCAGGGATCTGAGATAACTTGGGCCCAATTTGAAGCATCATATCTCCGTAGTAAACGGTCAATAATCACGCCAAATTTACCACCTTCTTCAATCACCCTTAGGCTATCAGGTCGACCACTACCAACTGAGTCAGGGTCTGCAGGTTTACCACACCATAAGTCCATCATCCAGGCAGTCAAATGACCAATACCCCCACCAATAATTACAACATTTTTGGCGGGAATTCGAGCACTGATGTCACGAATCCTTTTTCGAATTGAGCGCGGTAAAGGTCGTAAGTCCATGTGAATCATTTGTTCACCAATTGCAGCAGCAATTTCCGGCTCGGAAGCACTTCTTGATTCATCATCGCCAAGAAGTTGCTCAAACATCTCTCTTTGAGACATAGTTGGCAGACCAATTCCACCCCCTATCTCACTCATATCAACTCCTCCAGTTGCTCTCTCTTGAACCATCCCACGTGCGGATGGCTTCAAGAATAGTAGGGCTGCCGCCTGTATGTGGACAAGGAGTCTGATGAGGAGGAGGCGATAGACGTCGCTGAATGCTCGAGTTGTGAGGATTTTACAGAGCACAGAATACTTCGAAGAGTGAACAAGGGAGAAGGTGAAGACTTACTCGTTCAATGTGTTTCCTGTAACGAAGTACAAACTCTCCACTTGAGGCCTGGTAAGGCGATTAAGATAAATGCGATCTTGTCCGATGGGCCCGAAAGTATGACTTGTAAAATAGATTCAGATGATGATGAAGAAATCTCTCTCGACGATGTTTTCGAACATGAAGAGGTTCTTTACAGAGTCACTAGAATTGATGACTCTGAAACTAGGCCAAAAAGAAATATGCTGGCGAGTGAAATCTCAACACTATGGGCGGTAAGGTGTGATAAGTGCATACTAAGACTTACAATGACCGATGGGGAAGAAAGCAAATCCGAGACTATAGAATGTTCTCCAGATGATGTTTTTACATGTGGAAGTATTATGGAAATCGACGGTTCAAGATGGAGGATAAGAGCACTTCATACAGGTAAAGGAAGAACTCTCAGGGGTAAGCGGTCAGCAATAGATATTCGACGGGTCTACCTGCATCCGGCAAATCGTCACCTTGAGGATAGAGGAGACTATCGCCGCTGATTATCTCCTATTTGTCCATGGCATAATGATACTCTTTGCAACATGCCAAGCAACGTCGGGATTTTCTCTTAACCGACGCATACTGTATTCATACCATCTTCCACCATAGGGAATGTACACCCTAGTTCTATGACCTTCTTTAGCTAACTTTCTTCGAATATTACCCCTGACCCCAAGTAGCATTTGGAATTCATAACCCGGACCTTTACCTGCCCTGGATTCACTAGCATTTTGCCTTGGATCTTCGATTCCTGGGCCCATTTCTCTTTTTGCTAAAGCAGATAGCGAATAATCGATTACTGGAATATCATGTGATGCAATTGCGGTGTAGGCCCCTGCATCCAGTAGATTGTCAACCGCCTCATTAGTTGCATTAACAATATCTTGATACTTTGTGTGAGCTATGCTATCAGATTCTAGATAAATTCCTTTACAAATCCTTACATCTGAATTACCGCCCAAAGTTGAGGCAAGGAATTCGATATCATCACCGGTTCGAAATAACCTAGATTGAAGAACCGTGCCTATGTTACTTAGACCTCTATTTTGCATTTCAATGACAATATCAATCGTTGATTGAGTGACACGATTATCTTCCATATCTAGCCTAACGAAAATATCATTTTGGGCGGCTTTTTTAGTGATTTTTTCAATGTTTTCAATTGCTCTGTCACGATCGATAAGTAGCCCAAAGGCAGTTGGTTTTAGAGAGATATTTGCATCTACCCCTTCAGATACAATTGCATCAACTGCTCGATTATATTCATTGACAAAAAATTCTGCCTCATCTAAACTGGTAATTTCTTCACCTAAAACATCCAAGGTGAAACAAGCTCCTTGAGATTGCATAGATTGCATTACTTGAATCGCATCACTTAACTCTGGACCAGCCACATAACGATTAGCAACCCACCTTACGATGAATTTTGGAGTAATGGGCATCATCATCATGATGACTCGGCCCATCACACCCATATCGTACTCCGCGTAGCAGGAGCACTTTCACGATTGCTCAAGGAACAATCTCCTTACCTCTGCGAACCTGAACGCCAAGTGAACTCAATTCATTGATTATCGCATTTCGCTGCCAACCTTTGAATGACTTTCGATCAAGGTGAGCAAAAATCACCCCTCCAGGGTAAGCAATACGGGTTTTTTCAATCGCTTCTCGTAAACTATGCACCCATGGCCCAGAGGGAGATTCGGGATCTTCATCATCGAAAATAAGAGCATAATTAGCCAACAAATGTCCGAAATTCACACCACTTCTAATCACAATATCAGAGTGTCGAGGAGCGTAGTGACCCCCTCCAAAACCAACCATAACCTCTCCTTGCCCTTTCCATTCACCTTCTGGTTCATTTTCAGACAGCCCTAGCACTCTGGAAATTACGATTGCCCACAGGGAAGATGCATCCTTGCGAATCCATTCGGATTCCTTAGAACCTATCTCAAGATAGAGTGTTGGCCTTGTAAGTACAGGACCGTGGTGGGTAGTCTCAAGACTGATATCAAATTCATTAGCTAAATCTGAATTGTTAGTTTCTTCTATCAATGCTGAAAATATTGCAGCGAACCTTGGAGAAGGAGGCACTGCTAACCCCTTTTCTCCCCCAGCAAATCCAACCTCACCATGAGGTACTTCACCTGGGACACCTATTGCATGAACTGTAAGTGAGGGAATTCCACTCTTTGCCGCGTGACGAGAGAGAACAAGGACTTCCTCGACAGACTCAGTGGTCTCTTTTTCATGAATTAAATCAATACCATCAGCAAGAATATGTAACTTATCAATTAGAAGAAGATGAACTGGGCGAACTGAATGTCTCATCAACAATCCATGCTGCAAATATTCAGATTCTTCCCAACCTCCAAGCTCTGCAACCGCTTCATAGAGATTTAGCGAGGCATTATCTGCTCGAGAGGCTAGCAGAAGTGTCACCATAATTACACGCTAGAAGCCTGAAGATTTCAAATCATCCAATCAACAAAGAATTACGAGACTCATTAGCACCACAGGTTCAAACGCAGTAGCCAATGCGTCGGGTTGTGGAACGAACTGTTTCATTCACTCCAACTCGAGTGGATAATTGTGCGGAATATTACGTTGTAATTGGAAGTCTTGGAGAATTGGCAAAACTTGACAGAACTGGTAACGTAAATGGAGATGTATGTACTCCCTTTGCTTCAACTATAACTCACTCTACCCCTTTGGTTGATTCTTGGATTGGCATCTGGGTGGAGCCTGAAATGAGATTGGCGAGAATGGCGAGATTAAATTTAGAGAGAAATTGGAGGAATGGCCCCTCAAGTAGTGATCTTCGGACATCTGATAATCCAATGCAATTGCACCCAGAAAACTCGACTTGGTCACACGCTCTTGATGCTGAACCAACATGTATTTCTGGGTTAGGAGATGTATTTTGTTTTGTTTTAAGAGGGAGAGGAGTATATCTTATGGATTCAGAAGCAAATGAGATCTGGAGGTCCTCTCTTCCAAATTCGAATGTAGGCCGAAGAAATGGGTTTGAGACTGCCATTTCAATATCAAACTCTGAAGATATACTCAGTATTTGGTATAATAATGGATTGATTGTAGATATCTCTCTCGATACCGGTTTAGAAATCGACCGGAGAAAAATAAAAATTTCAGAAAGAATTGAGAGAGTTTTTCACGGAAATGATTCGCATATTCTTGCATTATCTCAAGGTGGATTTCTGCTTTCCGATGGTGAAGGGATTGTTGAATCTTACAATACACCAGGACCACTACTATCAGCTAGGCAGAAAGATGGTATTTGGGAACTCACAGGTTGGAGATTTGATGCCATAATCCGGGAAACAAGTTTAGACATTTCTTCAAGAGACCAACTCGGAGTTGGATTCATCGAGGAAAAAATTCTAACAAATGATGGAACATTGAGTCAGTTCTCATTCAATCGTTCTTGACTGTATAGCCACACTTACCGCATGATTTGCGATCCTTGTGCACCGCCAGGAATACTCCTGGACCACAATTAGGCTCTGGACAAGATTCTTTTCGAATCAGTTTTCCTTCTTCAATGGAATATTTCGAATGTTTCCCATTTGGATTCGGCCCTTCACCCATTACTCATCCCCTCCCTCTTCTGTTTGTTCGGTAGAATCTTCTTTCGCCTTTGGAGAGTGTATTGCCTCGTGGCGATTGTGAACATATTCAGGCTCTAGGGTCGCCGCTTCAGAGTTTCCATAAATCAAGGCGATTCCAGTAGTTTGGGAACGACCAAATCGAGTGTTTACTTCTTTAACAAAAGTTAGTTCCTTCTTTGAACCAGGCTCCGCCTTAGCTGCTGCTGCTACCATTTCCGATAGTGTTGGTGTTGCAGCCTTAGAATGCTCCCAGCGGAAGGTAATCTCAACTCTATTTAGCAATGGGTTCTCTTTTCTTTCAATAATTTCCATATCAAATCACTCCTTATCTGATATTCACCTTAAGCGCATATGATCCGGGGTCACTGATGTTCAGTCGCTGAGCGACCTCAGAACGAGTGGGGTGCATAATTACGACATATCCTGACCAATCTGTAGTTACTGGTGCAGAAGGACAATGCATACATTGTGGAGGGTCGCTTTTTTTCTCCGGGTCTGGGAGAATCCTATTACACTCTCCGCAGGCGAAAGATTTAGGCATAATTAGTCACCTCTAGTTAGCCAATCATGTGCACCGAGGCCAGCCATCTTACAATTCAAACCAATCTTACTTGACCGTGGATCGTTTTGATTGATTGCTTTGGATACTATTCTCGATCGAACGTATGAACCCTCCTCAATATGCTTGCCTGATTGAGAACCCTCGATTCTTCGAATTCCCATGTTAACTTGAACTGGTTCGTCTAAAATCTGGGACTTGTGTAGTAATGCCTCGATTGGACCTATGCGCACGAAAGCGCCATACTCCGAGACTTCGGAGACAGCTCCGTCAACGACTTCATTGGCTTCCATAGTGAAATGTAAAGCTTTGAAGCGAACTCTTTGGTAAATTGCACCATCTCCGTGGATGATTTTTCCCCGTCCTACTGTCTCGTGATCGTAGGTTAGAAGAGTATAGTTTTCGTCTTCGTCAAATCGACCTTCGAAAGCAGCATGCGCCAAATCATCGATATGCTCCTCTAACTTGCGTCCTTTGCGGATGTATTCCGCAGGTATTCTAATGGTGTCTTCCATCGTTACTAGACTGTACATTCGGTTTCCTCCAATCGCCGGACCGCTCCGAGGTCAGTCGGAGGAAAGGCAGGTTAACCCTCCCGTCCCTCATCGGCTGTGCCTCCAGAGGAGAGGTCCGTGCATTCCGCCGACCTACGACTCTGCTATAAGCGCAACGGATAAGATTTGGAATAAATTTGAGGGCTGACTAGATTGCAATTATACTCAGACCGTAGGTCTGAATGAGAGTTTATCCCTAACCTTCAAGTGGCTTGGAAAGCGCAACTTTGTCGTTGATGAGTATGCTGGGTCGGGGCTTTAGTGATTCTTCCAGGCATAAAGCAGTCATGATTGTAGTCTGTTTCTTACTTTTTTCGTTATCACCAATGTTATCGCCGAGTTCAAATAATCATACGATTTTGGCCGATTCAAATGATAAACCTGCATTTACAGGGACAGTAGACCCTTGGGTTGACGGAGGACAACCTTGGCCTCAGTCCGCTAGAGTTGGGGAAAGAACTTCGCAAGGACCTGCACATTCTCCTAATGGAGGGGCAGGAACAGGAGACCCCGAAAATGCAAGTGATTTGATGTCAGTAGTCGACCCAGTTGTAAATTGGGTTTACGGAACTTACACAGAGGGCACCGATTCATTAGCCACTCCCATTGCCAATTTTGAAAATCAAATTATTTCCACACCCGAATCCGAAAGTAGATGTGGCGGAGATTCTTTATTTCTGGTGTTAATTCAAACTGACAATAATGGAGATAGTCAGGCGAAAATTATCGAGGGCGAAGATGCTGAATTAGCATGGGAAGTAGATTTAGGACAAATTGATTTGGTCAAATCTTCTCCTGTAATCGTCGATATAGATGATGACGGAATTCAGGAAATGATTCTGGTTTACGATTCGGGTGGTTCGATAAAAGTAGATGCCTACTCTCCAAGATTACAATGTTCAGTCACCGGTTGGTCACCAGGAGGTTCCAAAACTAGTGAATTACTTTGGACTTGGAGCGATAGTGAATTGAAAATTAGTGCCAATCCGACTAGTTCCACTAATGGGTTATTTGGAAACAGACCAACAACCCAACCTTTGCTAGCAGACCTAGACCTTGACGGTGATGCGGAACTCGTCCTGGCTACTACTAACGATGACCAAGAACCCGTTGTTGTTGCTCTACCTCTAGCAGCAAATGGTGCTCCGACTCCTCTTTGGCAATCTACTCTTGGAGATGGCACCCACCCCTCAGATCCAGCCTTCGCCCAAATAGATGACAGTACAGGCTATATTCTGCTAACAACAATACAAGAGTCTAGTGGAGCAATGTGGGTTTGGAAATTAGATTCTTCTTCTGGTGATAAAAGATGGTCTGGCCTAAGTCTATTCAACCTAGATGGAAACAACGATATTCCACATATCAGATTGCCTGGTCCAATTATTGCAAATTTAGATGCGGATGAAACTCCAGAAATGATAATTACAATTCCAACTGATGGAGATGATTCTTCTTCCGCAGATGGAGCAGAGTTCCGGGGACTGGAGATTGACGATGGGAGCGAAATTTGGTCTATTGAAGCAGTAAATGGTTACGCTGACGCCCCTCCCTTAGCCATCGATACAGATGAGGATGGAGAAATTGACCGCGTTTGTTGGGTGTCCTGGCATCAAGAAACCACAACTAGACATGGTCACACGGGTTGTCATGATGTATCAGGAACAAATCCCTCTCTAGAGTGGGAAAATGACATAGATCCCGACGGTGGATGGAACGATGGCATCGCAGTATCTCAGCCAATATGGATGGACATAGATGGAAGTGGCGTTCCAGAATTATTGGTTGCTTATGGTAGAAATTTATGGGCTTGGGATGGAGATACAGGAACCCGGGCAGCTATCAACGATAATTGGAACAACGAGGTAGAACTTGACCATCGAACATGGTCATCACCTTCATTGGCGGATGTTGATGGAGATGCTACAATTGATATTATCATTGGAGACTCTGTAGTATCTAATGCAATTTCTGATATTCGGCCTCTTTTGGATGGGCGTGGTTTAGAATTCAACCCCAGCGCACCTAATCCAGGAGAGCAAGTGACAATCTCAGCATTCTTTGAGAATGCTGGAACTGCGGACACAGACAGAGCTGTAGATGCAGTTCTGTTGGCCGATGGTGAAGAAATTGCCCGATATAGAACAGAGATGATGGAACCAACTGACCCTTCGGGAAGTGCTGGATTTGAATCATTCTCTGTAGAATGGTCAGGTGGGCTTGGCGAATATAATTTCGAATTAATTCTTGACCCCTACCAAAATGTCACTCAATCTAGATATGATAACGATGCACAATCTACCACTCTGACGATTGTACCACCTTACAACGCAACATTTGAGATGCCTACAAACCCCGTGAGAGTTAACCCCGGCGAATCGACAATTGCTCAACCAACTGTGCGTTCCACTGGTCGCTTGGCCGGTGTATGGACTCTTGCTGTGGATTCCAGTAATTTGCCTTCTGGATGGACATGGACCGACCAAACACAAGGAGGAACTGAATCCATCGAAATTTCAGCAGATGGAACTTGGACTCCCTCTCTCATAATCAATGCGCCAGCGAGTGCGGAGGGATCAGATGCAGGCTATCTTACACTTACACTAACTTTAGATGAGGATGAAAATGTAAGTGTGACAGGCATATTACCTGTTGAAGCCAACAGAACTAGGGGTCTATCGATAAGAGGCCCCTCAGGGACTACTGCAAGCACAGGTTACGGTCTAATCGGTGAATATGCTAAATCATGGTTAATTGTAGAGAACTTAGGTAATGCAAATGAGGATTCAATATCCCTTACTTGGGATGTTACTACCTGGGAAGACGATACTGGAGAATTCCTAGGCCTATTCGATGAAGAAGGAGCCGAAATACCAGCATTAACATTGCTTGCAGGCGAGCAAAAGGTAATTTCAGCTAGAGTATTAATCCCCTCAGATGTTTCGGTTGGAGATAGTGTATCAACATCCCTTACGATGTGCGTCGGCGTTGAACCAGAAGAGTCTTGTCAAACCGTGGATTTACAATTTATTGCGGAGGGAGTAGTTTCCGAGACCGATCATCAACGAAGCGTACCAGAAAATACACTTCATTGGACAATTATCGCTGATTTGCCTGCGAGTACAGGAACCTTAGATTGGAGTATATCAGAAGCAGGCATGGGCGTCGAAGACTGGATTTGGAGTGGTTCCGGCTCTTTGACGGTAAATGGAGATGATATCACCTTACAGGGAACCCCCGGTTCTCGAGTTTCTGGAACTCTGTCATTGGAGCTCCCTGTCGATGCACCACCCGCATTCCATACCTTTTCTGATTCCAGTAACCTAGGTGCAGATTATTCGCTTAGAATATCTGTAGAAGTACTACAAATATACAGATCTTCCTTGACCCTTGTATCCCCTACTCAATCCCCCTATATGGTAGAAGTCAATCAACCGATACCCGCAACTGTAAGGTTGTACAATCCAGGTAACGGAGAGGATACATATGCTATGTCACATGCTTTGCTACTTGATGAAAATATAACCGAAGACCCTGGGATTCAAGTTACCTTTAGCAATCCACTAATTACACTGAGTGCTGGAAGTTTGAGAACTCTACCTGTTGAGATTATTCTTCCGGAAAGTACACCAGCAAGAATTCCAGTTAATATCATAATTTTGATGACTTCCCAAGGAAATGCTTCAATTTCAGATTCTGTGACTTTAACTCTCGAGGCTAGACAAGATCATCGGTGGGAAATTGCACTAAATTCAGTTCTTGGTGAAGTAGAAGACAAAACATTCGCTGTAAACCCTGGAGACTCATTCATAATTGAGGTAAATGCAACCAATATTGGAAATTTAGATGATGACTTATCGATATCGGGATCTGGAGTATTAAACCTAGAAGGAGCAGATTCAGAAGACCAGTGGACGATTTTTGGTGATAATGTATCCAATGTTCCTGTCAATGAATCCGCAGAATTAGAATTGATTGTTGAAGTGCCTCTCGGTTCTTGGAATGGAACTACTTTCCAAGTTTCTAGTTCAGCTTATGCTTATGATGTTGAGATTTTTTCATTTACATTCACTATTGAGGTTTCCCACATAACGGGCTGGAATGCAATCGCTATCGATGCCGACTTAGAAATTGAGCCCGAAGGTTCGCAAGTTTCTCTGACAATTGTCCAAGAAGGAAATTCCCCTACTAGACCATACGTTAGCGTTCAAATAGATTCAGAGGGATGGGGTGTGCAAACTCCAGGGGATTTACCCACTCTCGAACCAGGTGAAACTGCCAACCTAGATTTATTCATAACGCCGCCTACAACAGCGAGACATGGCAAGTCTGTGGAGTTACTTGTCAGACTAAGGGAGGGAGATGGCAGCAGCCAAGAATCCATTACTATTCCACTAAGAGTCGCCCAAATTCATAACTTCACACTACAGAATACAGGAAATTGGATAGTTTCACCAAATGGTGGTTATCCACACGCTGAGTTACGAAATTTTGGAAATGCCCCGACTACCATTTCCCTAGAGGTGCTTAGTCTTCCTCTAGGATGGCAAGTCTCTGGCCCGACAAACGTTGTTGTCGGAGTTGGAGAAGTGATTGGAGTTCCTATCGAAGTTGTTCCTTCTGATGATTGGGATGGATCTACGAAAACTATTCGAATTGATGCTCAAGATGAAGCAGGAAATCAAGAACAGATACTATTAGATACTCAGTATGAAGATTATTCATGGGGGTCATCTCCAATAATTGTAGCCACGAATGGCGATAGTATCCTACTTAATATCCATGGTACGTCACCCGATTCTTCTGTACTAGATGATGTACAATCGACTTTGGAATGGGATTTACAAGGAGGTTGGGCTTGGCAAGCAAACTCTCCGGGAAGTGAATTAATCATAGATTCAAAGTCGACCCTTCCTTATACCGCATATGTAATTGAACGTGCCAGTAGATTTGCCACTTGTTCTATTAGTGGGCCTTATTCGTCTATTTTTGCAGAATGTAGCATTTCAAATGGAACAGAAGATTTCAGTTACACAATGTTGTTAATTGACGATGAGGGAATGATGTTGGACTCAATTGAGGATGAGTTGGCGGCAAACACCCTAGGTCAAGTCAATCTAAGTACATCTTCGTGGGATCCAAATCCCGGTATGAGGAGTCTAACTTTACGACTTTTGGATGAAAGAGGTTTTGTCATCAAAGAGGAGAGTGCCATGTTTGAGATACGGACCTCTGATTGGAATGTCGGGTTAGTTCGAATCGAATTAGACGGAGAAGGCCAGAACCAGAAAATCGTAATTACCACCAAAAGAGAAAATTATCATTTATTGACTGATGCAGATTGTAATCTGTTGATTACTTCTGGTAGTCACAGCGAAACTCATGAAGTAGTTTTCACTGATAATTACCCGCCAAAGCCAGAATTCGCTAGGCCATCATTAGATGACGCACCCGATGGCACAGAATTGTTTGTGACCCTTCAGTGTGCCTTCCCTTGGGATGAAGATTCAGATGTTAGCGATAATCAGGCAACAATTATCCTATCGGGAGGAGCAGTTACCAACCAAGGTGGATTTGAATGGGGTACTGCATTGGTTTCAGCAATTCTTGTGATGGGGTTAGCTTCTGCAATTGCATGGATAGCACACAATCAAAGAGAGAGGAGGAAACTATTGGATATGACAGAATCAATCCTCAATAAGAAAAAGCAAGAAACTAAGCTTCCAAAACCACCTTTGCCTTCTGAAAATTTGGTCGAAGAAAGTATTCAAGAAAAATCAATAATTGAAAATAATGAAGATATAATCTCTAAGCAAATTGTGGACGAAACTCCAGAAATTGTTGAACGACAATTAGATGACTTTGAGAGCAGGTTGAAGCGTTTGACCGGCGACGACTGAACACAGGTGCTAGAATGAACCGCTACATCTCTCCTAGTCCATTCCATACTTTCGAGCCTTTACGGCATGACCCGATAGAATTGATTCCGTCAATTCAATCCTCACAAGGAGGAGACCACACAGAAATAAAATTGTTAGAAGATATTCCCTCATCAATTCTTGAATTAGAGGAGGGAGAAAATCCAATGATGGATCCTGCAATGATGTTATTCCTATGTTCAGTCGCTTGGAAAGGTGACGGAGGAATGCCGGAACCACTAGACAGAGGAGTTAGTAGAGAAAGGATCGGAAGATTCCCGATTGAAGGAGGTAATGCGATAGAATATCTACTAAATCATACAATTGAAAAGAGTGATGATGGCCTTCATGAATTACTTGCAAAGCTAACTCTTGGCCTAGATGAAGAATTTCTTGGAGAAGGAGGATTTTCTTCTGGCATGGGCGGTTTGGAATTGTGCGGCTGGCTAGATTCGAGAGATGTAACTAATCTCCGTCGAGCAATCCAAAAAGGCAAATGGGCAGTTGACCCAAGTGAACCGTTAGACGGTGGAGTTGCCGATGCTTTTCGACATCTAACTATCATTTTACGCGGCGCAGAAAAAAGAAAGTGTGGTATTCTGATGAGGAGACATTCCTAAAACTAGAATTTTTGGCCAGTTAATCTTTCAAACATGTCTGCATAAAGAGTTGAAGTTTGATCAATAATTGACTGTGGTAAAGCAGGAATTGGTGGCTCTTCAGTTCCTGCCTCTCTCGCCGCGTAAAGTTCAGAGTGATGACCGGTC
>DAOJ01000029.1 GCA_002502365.1 Euryarchaeota archaeon UBA106 | reverse complement strand
GAAGATTCTACGGAAGATACCAATGGCTGCGTCATGGCCATCGAAGATGGCCGCTGCCGTAACTACTCGCAGTGGAGCATCCTCTGCCATGTATCTGGGAGGCATTAACCCCAAATGAAGGCGACGACAGTAAATCAATGGATAATGTGGCATCTGCCGGGTAAGTATTGAAGACGTGATTATCTGTCGCAAACTGATGACAATGGATATCCAATGCCATCCTTGTCCTAGATGCGACACCGACCTAGTACCCCCTTCAGCGTCCAAAAGATCCGCATTCTCTCGAAATGGAATCCATCATTGTGAATCATGTTCGGGAATGTTGCTAAATGCTGAGGCGGCAAAATCATCATTGTGTGCTGAAAAATTGAAAGAAATGCACCAAGGCTTCGTTGAGGAAGGAACTCCAGATGATATCGAATGTCCTTTCTGTGATTGTAATATGAAAGTTAGAAGTTTTTCATTTCAAAGGCTCGATGGAGAATTAACCCCTTCAATCGAAATTGATGGATGTCCAAGTTGTAACTCCTTTTGGTTAGATGCCGGAGAGCTCCAACGCTTGTCTCCTCCTTCAAACGGAGGTAAGGATGCAAAAGTTGAGGCAAATGCACTGGCTGTGGTACTCGAGATACTCTTGCAATTGCCGGTTGTATTTGTTTAGTCTCATAGATAATCTAAATACAAAACAAATGCGAAAATGAACATCAGAATCCCCATTGCTGCATCTATCCTATGGGCTTGAGCACGCAGTTTTGACACCCCCTCTCCTCGACTTAGTACAGTTGCCACTGTAACGTACCAAGTCCCATCGATAAGCATGCCAAGCAATCCCATCCCAAGTAGGGTCTCAGTGCTGATATTTTTCTCAATAAATGGAGCATAGAGAGCCAGCATCCAGGCTAAAATCTTCGGATTTAGTAGAGCAATTGCAAAGCCTTGCATGAATCCTGCTCGATCTGATGGTCCGTGATTATATTCTGATTTTTCATTTGCTTCTGCCATAGCGGACTTGAGGAAATTGAATCCTAACCAGAGCAAAAGGGAAATCCCTCCCCATTTCAATATCATTTCAGTTGATTCATGGACTGAAAGTGCGGTTGCGATTCCAGCAGCAGCAAGAAATGCATAGATTCCGAATCCTAAACCATGACCAATTCCAGTCATCACGCCTTGTCTACGCCCTCCTACCATGGTGTTGCGTAAGACCACTGCAAGGCTAGGACCTGGACTCATTGCACCTAGGACAAATACGGTGCCCAGGGCAATCCATGCCTCGGGGTTCATTGAACCACCGATTATGCGCCAGCGTACATCTCTTCGATTTCAGCCGCCCAGTTCTCACGAATCTGCTTTCTTCGAATCTTGAGGGTTGGAGTTAATTCTCCATGGTCGACTGACAAATCTCTTGGTAGAACTGTGAATTTCTTTATTTGTTCTGGATTACTGAATTTCTTGTTTAAATCCATAACCGCTTGATTCAATTGGTTATATGTGTCGCTACCAACCGCAGTGTACTCTGACAAATCATGACCCAAATCAGCTAGTTTTGCAAGTTGTTCTGCTGGGTCCTTAGGGACTTCAGTAGCCCCATCTAGTCCGTGAACATCCCTTAGAATAGCTCCGACATCTAGAGTGAAAAGAGCGCTGCAATACTTCCTGTTATCACCTACTAACATACATTGAGAAACAATCGGTATTGACTTCATTGTTTCCTCAATTACAAGTGGTGCGATGTTTTTACCCGCCGAACTAACATAGATTTCCTTCAGTCGGCCAGTTACGTAGACAAATCCATCGGAATCGATCTTTCCTAAATCTCCTGACTTTAGCCAACCGTCTTCGGTCATAGTTTCGGCAGTAGCCTCGGGATTCTTGTAATAGCCCGCCATTACATGTCTTCCCTTGAATTGGATTTCTCCATTTCCGTCTTCATCAGGGTCAGCAATTCTCAATTCGGTTCCAACCAGTGGTTTTCCAACTGAACCGATTTTGTTCGCCTTTGCATGTCCAAGTGTAGCGCCAGCGGAGGTTTCAGTCATACCATATCCTTCGTAAATTGGAATTCCCAAATCATGGAAAAGGTGTAGGATTTCTGGGTTGATTGGCGCCGCACCGGTAATTGCAAACTTCAGATTAGAGAATCCAATCTTCTGCTTTGCTTTCTTCCTGACAATATTTCCAAGAATTGGTAGCTTTAACCAACCTACCTTACTTCCAAGCCCTGCAACTAGATTAGAGTATACTTTCTCATAGATTCTAGGAACTCCAATGAATAAGTGAGGATTGACTTCCTTGCAGTAGTCTATTGAGTGAAGTGGGTTATCTACCACTCTCATATGGATAGCATCGCGAATCCAAATATGATTGTCAGCTAATTGACCAAAGACGTGTGCGCAAGGGAGCCAGGACACATATCCTTCACCCTGATTGAACTTGACTAATTTGTGAACTTCTCCGATTTCGAAGCCCATGTTGTCATGAGTAAGTACTACTCCCTTTGGATTACCGGTGGTACCGGATGTGTAAATTAATGAGGCAACATCATCGGGTTTTATTGCAGCAATTCTATCCATAACAGATGATTCAGGAGTGGAATCAGCCTTCGAAATGAAATCATCCCAAGTTATTCCTGTATCGTGATTAATTGCGTCCATTCCAGTCATGGAAATCACTACCTCAACATTCCCGAGGTTACTCATTGCATCCTCTAGGCGATGATTGCACATTTTGCCGGGGTCTCCGCCATCCATTGGATTAGTTCCGACGAATACTACCTTCGAATCGGAGTCTCCTACAACCCATTCTACTTCTTCGGGAGAACAGGTGTGGTAAACACCTACTGCGGCTCCTCCTGCCATGTTAGCTGCTACATATGCTGTGTACCACTCGAATCTGTTGTATGAGTAGATACTTAGATTATCTCCGGGCTCGAAACCAATCGAGATTAATGATCTTGCAACAGTCATTGCTGTTTCGGAAAATTCGGACCAAGTCATAGTCACCCAATTCCCCGAATCATCTTTCCATGAAAGAGCGGGCTCATTGGCATATTTTTCGGCGTTTGAAAGCAGGTACTCCGGCGTTATCATGTCGGACATGGTCATGGAGAAGTCATCTGACGACTTAATTGTTTACTTGCAATTAGACTGCTTTTTCGGATTAATTTAGGGCAGCACAGATGAAACATTATCCCTCCAGTCTTGCCCTCCGTTTCTATTTGCAAGTGGAGAGGCTGGACTGGGGTGCCAACATGTTGTAACCTCGATTCCAGTGTTCAGAAGAGCATTCTTTGCTCGCTTTTCTGAATATCTCCCCACTCCGATAACTCTCTCTATTTGCATTATTTCTACAACTTCTCGTAGGTGATCATCACACCTCTCCAGCAACTTTCGTGTAGTCGGTCCAGCAATCTTGTCAGGTGTGATATTAGTGGCTCTTTCTCCAGAGAATAACATCAATGGACAATGATTCAGTAAGAAAACCGATTTGAAAATTGATTCAACATTACCATATTCATCTGCCAGAAGGCCCCAGAGTCTTGTTCCACTGACTTCTTCCTTAGGCCAATCAAG
>DAOJ01000052.1 GCA_002502365.1 Euryarchaeota archaeon UBA106 | reverse complement strand
AAATCTAGGTGCAATTCAGTGGGCCGCTGAAAGAGTTCGAAAAATTGCAGGAGAGTCTCAATCAAAGATGCTGAAGTTCCGAAATATCGAAGCATTTCACGAAGAAAGACGCCATGCCTATGGAAGGATGTCGTCAATCATTGATCAAATTGGTGAAAATATTCTTTGGTTAGGAGATGCTAGGAATATTCTCCGAGAATTACCTTCCATTGATTCGGCAGAGCCCTGTATTGTAGTGGCAGGGGCTCCTAATGTCGGGAAATCTGCATTAATTACTGAATTGTCCAGTGGGGAGCCAGAAGTTGCAGCATATCCATTCACAACTAAGAGGCTACACGTCGGTCACTTTGAACATAGAAGAAGAATTTACCAGATGGTTGACACACCTGGACTTCTAGATAGGCCGATGGCAGAAAGAAATCAAATCGAGATGCAGGCAATTGCCGCTTTGGAAAATGTAGGTGACCTAGTGTTATTTTTAATCGATCCATCTGAAACTAGTGGCATGAGTTTGAAAGAGCAAGAACATCTCCTTTCTGAAGTTCAGGAATTACTAGCTGAACGTCCGCTAATTTCGGTATTTTCAAAATCCGATATTCATGAAGAATCAAGGGATAGTGTTCTTCGAATTAGTTCACTTTCAGGGGATGGAATTGAGGAATTACGTTCAGTGATTATCCAATCAATAGCCGCGGACCAAGTTACTGACCCGTTGTCATTACCAGATACATGGCATCGTGAAATCGAAGAAATTGAACCAATAGGTTCGCCTGAAGAAATTGAAGCTCGGAGAGAAGCCGCAATGAGAAATGCACCTAAGCCTAGACGTGGAAGGAAGAAAACGTCGGATTAACTGATACTCAGTCAACTCTGAATTGAGCTCCACAAGTCACACAGTAAACGTTGTATCCTCCAAAAGAAGGTGGTAACCCTTCGCCCCTAATTTCGGCTCCACAAGAGCGACACTCGGTCACGGCCATATTTCTTCGAAACATCACAGGTTATTCAAATAGTCGTTGAGAAAATATCTCCAATTTTCAAGCGTCAACAAATTTCTTCCAAAATAATTTGATCGGATAAATCATTTCAATCGCACCGACCATTAACAAGACACCGATTATTGCCAGCATTATTTCTCCGATTGTAGAAATGTGAATTGTTGATGTAATTGAAACTAGTTGATCATCTAGATTAGAACCATCCCTGCCTCCACTTGTGAATCTATATTCTCCTGGTTTTAGTGAAAATGTAAACTCATCCAAGTCATCCGGGCCACCTGCAATAAATTCAAAATCATCAGCCTCGCATGAAGTTAAACCATTAGAATTGGGCTGGCATTCCTCGGCATATTTCGCATCAACCACGCCAATCCAAGCCTTTTCTGGCTCACTCCACTCTATGTGGATTTTGACATCTAGGAAGTTGAATCCCCAAGGGACATAGAAATCAGAACCTGTCATTCCAACTGGACAACCACCCGCGTCATCATCTAAACAAGGAACGGTTGTCGCCTCAACTCTTGTTGTGTCAATTTCAACTCCAACTAAACTTCCGGTCAGTAATAATAGGCAGATAAATCCAACGAATCCGGGCAGAACACCAAGGACTCGCACCATCTTCATTGACATACCCTCTTGCTTAATTTATGTTGAATCTAACTATTCTATGGTTCATACTGAAGTCAATAATGCGATTAAAATGGCAATCGCTGGGAAAAGGTACAACATAATTGTGAGGCGTTTTCGGGAGGCATTTCTTTTCTCGTGGGTTTTTTCACATTCTTCGTCACTGCAAACAGGAGGTTCTGCATTCAGAGGGATTGGAGTCCAACAAACCGAACAATGTCTATGAGATGGAACTCCAGAAGCACTGCTTGAGCGTTTTTTCCTTCCTCTTTCTCTAGCAGCCGTTTCCCTGACTTGTGAGGCAGTCCTGGTAGCTGCTTTGGCTATCCTTTCTTTCCTGCCCAAGATTATTCACTCCTCTTCTTCACTCTGAACAATCGTTCCGTTGAATGAATCTCCTTCAATTGCGGACTTGATCTGCGAATGCTCTCTTCCATCTAAAATACATAGCGTCAAATTAGCCACGGTTGCATCTGCAACACCCATAGGGTCTACAACTCCTGAAGGCCCAGCCTGCGTGTGCTCTGCAGGACCGACTATTTTTTGCAATTTTTCATGAGTTAACTCATCATATGATTTTGCTTGAGGATTTATGCGTGGATCAGAATCGTAGACTCTGTCAACATTTGTACAAATTATGCAACGCTCGGCCTCACTTGCAATTGCTAACCGAATCGCGACAGCATCTGTTGTATGCCCCGGTCTTGTTCCTCCCATGACAACAACCGGTCTTTCATCAAAAAGCATGGTTGCTTCATTTATTGAATGTGCAATTGTTCCCGAAACCATAACTCCAGCATCGGCTAATGCTTCTCTGACAATAGTTGCGTTTAGTCGAGTAGCGGCAATGCCTATTCTATCGAGACGGTCTTCGTTATCGATTATTGGCCTTGCAAGAGAAATTCCCTCACGAGCAGGCGCACCACCTCCAACAACAATTCCTATTCTGTCATCGACCAAAACCCTGTCTCGAATAATGGAAACTAATTCCTCTAACCATGCATGACGCTCTTCCACCTCGGGCCTCAAAAGGCTGCCTCCGAGTGCAAGGACTATCGTCGCCATCGTGCATTCGGGGGTGAGTGCCCCTTTCAATGCCTTCTGTTGGATACACGCGAGAGGGTTGAAATGCCTCTCACTACGGCCTTGAGCCAAGAGGCTTAGCGATGGCAGATGACTTGGAGTTGCAGCAGAGAAGACTGCGAACCAAGAAAACACTAGGCGAGCTTCAAAATATGAGAGGCATGGGTACTGAATTAGTTACCGTAATTATACCTCCAGAACGATTGATCAGTGATGTACGTGGGCAACTGAGTCAAGAGGCTGCCCAAGCAGCAAATATCAAATCGAAATTAACACGAAAGCATGTCGGAGATGCAATTGAATCTGCAATTTCAGTATTGAATCGATACAAGAATGCAGGAGAAAATGGTATTGCCATTTTCGTTGGTCATGTAATTATTGGCAACAATAAAACTCGATTGGTTACAGTTGTAATCGATGATCCTCCTGAGATTTTTGGTTCGTTCCGTTACCGATGTGACTCAACTTTTGAATTAACTCAATTAGAAGACATGCTAATCGATCGCACTTCATATGGTTTGTTCGTTATTGACAGAGGTGAAGCTGCTTATGGAATCGCTAGCGGAAAAAGGATTCATTGTCAAGAGGAATTACAATCAAACATAATGGGCAAACACAGACAAGGTGGTCAATCTGCTCAGAGATTCGAGCGTTTAATCGAAGAAGCTGCACATAATTTTTTCAAAAGAGCCACCGAGCATGCTTGCAATTATTGGCTTCCAAATTTATCTGATATCAAAGGTATAATCATTGGTGGGCCTGGACATACGAAAGATTTCGTGATTAGAAATGACTACTTTCACCACGAGGTGAAGAAGTTAATCCGAGAACCATTTTTTGACGTTGGATATTCCAATGAGAGTGGGTTAAGAGAATTAGTTCAGAGAGCTGGTAACCTGATGGATCAGATAGAATTAGACGCAGAGAGAGAATTAGTCGATAATTTTCTTCGGGAGGTTATGCAAGCACATCCAAAGGCCACTTACGGTGAGATGATGATTAGGTCAGCACTCGATCAAGGAGCAGTAGATACACTCCTGTTATCTGAAGGCCTTAGAAAGAGACGTGTTGGGTGGAATTGTAAACACTGTTCTCATCAGTGGGAATCTACACAGAATAGTCGCTCGGAGATTCCGGATTGTCCGAAGTGTGAATCTGAAGATGTCAGAGAAGATCCAGAAAGAACTCGTGATATTATAGATGAATTAACTGAATTGGCGGGTCACACATCCGCTAATGTCAGTCTTATTTCTTTGGATTCGGAAGAAGGAGCCACTTTGCACACCTCATTCGGCGGAATAGCCGCGTTACTGAGGTATTCTCTAACTTGAGGTTGAAAAATGCGTGATTTAATTGAGGTATTGCACCCCATATTAAACCCGGTAATGTCCGATATGGGCCTCTTGGAATCAGACTGGAAAGACCTAGTTTCTAGTTCCACTGATACATCCTTTGCTGATGTTGCGATGCCTTGCCATTCATTGTCTAAGGTATTGAGAAAATCTCCTTTGGATATAGCGGATGAAGTTCTAGATAAGTTAGGCGATTCAACATCAAAAATTTGTGAGGTTACCTCTGTGAATGGTTTTCTTAATTTTTCAGCTAATGCAAAATGGCTTTCGAATAAATTACAAAATTCGTTAGCCGACGAACGCCTTGGTGTTTCTATTGAAGAAAATAGGACAATTGTCATAGATTATTCTTCACCTAATGTTGCCAAACACATGCATGTTGGTCACCTTAGATCAACTGTAATTGGGGACGCATTAAATCGAATGCTAACTTACAAGGGTCACAAGGTTGTAGCTGAAAATCACATCGGAGATTGGGGCACGCCATTTGGTATGCTAATCGAACACCTAATCGATTTAGGTTTAGATTCCAACTCTGATTTTATAGATTTTAATTCATTTTATTCTGATGCAAGGCTAAAGTTTGATTCTGATTCTGAATTTGCAACTCGCTCCAGAGCAAGGGTAGTTAGGATGCAGGCAAGCGAACCTGGAACCATTGAATTATGGCAAATGCTTGTCGATAAATCCTTGATTCACTTTAATGAGGTATATCAGAGAATGGATGTATTGCTAACAAATGAAAATATAGCGGGGGAATCCAAGTATGAGGCGACTTTACCACTAATTGTAGACAAACTTGAGGACGCCGGATTACTTGAAGAAAGTGAAGGTGCAAAGGTAGTCTACCTTGACAATTGGACGAATCGTGAGGGCGAACCACTTCCATTAATTATCCAAAAAGCAGATGGGGGGTATAATTACGCAACTAGTGATTTAGCCTGTATTTTGGATAGAATAGAAAATGTTGGAAGTAGAGAATTTCTTTATGTTGTGGGAGCCGAACAGGCACAACACTTTGCTATGGTTTTCGAGGTTGCTAGGAAAGCGAATTTAATGGATGATGGAGTAAAGGCTATTCATGTTCCATTTGGATTGGTTATGGGGACGGATGGTAAAAAATTAGCTAGTAGAACTGGTGGCGCTGTGCATCTCAATGATTTATTGATGGAAGCCGTAGAGAGAGCGGATTCTATTGTGGCAGACAAAAACCCCAGCCTTTCTGAAACAGATAGAGCAGAAGTGGCCGAAATGCTTGGGATTGGAGCAATAAAATATGCTGACCTTTCCACAGATCGGAACAACAATTACACATTCGAATGGGAAAAGATGCTTTCCTTTGATGGAAATACTGCACCGTATCTTCAGTATGCCCATGCTAGAATATGCAGTATTTTCTCCAAAGAGGGTATTGACAGAAAATCTACTAGACAAGCCTCAATCAATTTATCTGAAGACAGAGAATTAAATCTCGGAAGAGCATTAATCGGATTCCCCGAATCACTCGATTCAGCATGTCTTAGCCACTCTCCACATAAATTAGCCACTCAATTACACACTATCGCTCAAGCGTTCGCATCCTTTTACGAAGCATGCTCCGTTCTCGGGTCTGAAGAAGAAGTAAGAGAGAGCAGGTTAGCATTATGTGACTTAACAGCTCGAACCCTACAAACCGGACTTGGTTTGTTAGGAATAGCCTCGCCTCAGCGAATGTAGAGTCACGCGACCTTGAAATTACATGTCTACTCGGGCGTGGTATGGTATCTGTAGGCGACATGGCGCCGGATTTCGAATTGATGGCTTTTGACAAAAATATGGTTAGACTTTCTGACTCAATTGGTAACAGAGTGGTTTTGCTGTTTTATCCAGCCGCATTTACAGGTGTTTGCACAAAAGAAATGTGCACAGTTTCAGAATCAATGAATCGTATGGAAGCCGCTGAGGCGGAAGTTTTCGGCATTTCTGTTGATGGCATTTTTGCCAATGCGGCTTTTGCTGATGCGAATGAAATCAACTTCCCATTACTTTCTGACACAAATCGCCAAGCAACTCGAGCATATGGTGTCGAAATTCCATTTGTTATGCCAGAATATACGGCTGCACAAAGGTCAGTATTTGTAATCGATGAGGTCGGAAAAATTTCCTATGCTTGGGTTGCTGAAAATCCAGGCATAGAACCTGATTATGAGGCAATTTTGAATCATTTAGAAGCTTGATACCTATTCACCATAAGCAAGGTAGTAAACTAATGATCCGTAGATTATTCCAGAAATAGCAAGGCTTTCTTCATTGAATCTATCCATATTATCAAGATATGTGTGATATTCGAAAGAACCAGATCCGTAGCAAACAGCGGCGTGTCCGTATTTTTTCCCATCCGATATGTCATCATCGATATTGTATACGAAAGGGGCATGGTCAGAATTATTCGGCATATCAGTATCGTCTAATTTGCGGACTTGGATATTGTATAATTCTGCAAGTTCAGGATTTTCTGATTTAAACTTCTCAGATATTCCTCGAATATGATTGACATGCGAATTGTGGTTACCAAAGAGAGTGACTCCTGAATTTCTTTCTGCATCAACATGATTCATGTCTAGATTAATGTAAAGTTCCAAATTTTCGTATAAATTGTATTTATGTTTGTCAACCCAAGCAGTAGAGCCAAACAGCCCCTCTTCCTCACCTCCCCATGTGCAGAAATAAATCGTGTGTTTTGGTGCACCTTCTGAGCTTTCAATCAATCCAAATTGTCTAGCCATTTCTAGTACGGTTGCAGTACCTGATGTGTCATCTACTGCACCTTGTGCCATGTAAACGGTGTCATGGTGTGCTCCAACAATTATCAATGAGTCAGTTTCACCTTGGATTATTCCACAAGGAACCTTCACAGTCGCTTCCCCAGCGTTTTCCACATATGTCATGAATTCTAAACGACCATCTTGGTTAATGACATTGTCAATAATAATCTGACCTACACTTTTGCTGACCATAACAAATCCCATGTCGATTGGAATATTGTCTATCGCAGATATATCGACAGACTTGAAGTAAGGAACACAATCTCCTGCGACTATTTCATCACAATTTTGTCTTTCATTTATGATAATTAAGCCCTCAATGTCATTTTCTGAGGCTCTCTTGAACAATTCTGTATTCGATTCAGTTTCGCTAGTCATGTGTATCAACACAACTGCTCCTGCAGCACTAGACCAATCGGCAGTATCGTTTCCAGTGCCTAAATCAATAACATCAATATCATCAACAAATCGAATAAATGCTGAACCAGAATATCCCTGCAATACAAAATCGCTTCTATGTTCAAAATTAATGAATTCAGCATTCACATCAGTTGGTCCACAGGCAAAGGCAGGAAATGTTTGTCCTACGTCTCCGGCATGACAAATTGATAATTCCGGGGTTTCATCAATCACAAACATAGGAACATCAAAGTCCTCCAAAGTAGAAGGTATACCCATGCTTGTGAAATTTGCTTTAATGAAATCTGCAGTATTATGCTCCTCTACAGTTCCCGACATTCGCCCTTCCCATTCTGGATGTCCTAAGTTTACCAAACTTTGAGCGTAACCTCTAGCACTAGTTGAATCAAAATCAATCAGATTGTAATCAGGCTCTCCTTGGACCCAATCAATAAGGTCATCACCGTAAATCACGGCACCTCCCATTGTTCCAATCAAGAAAATGGAAATTACTGCTAGAACGGAAACTGGCAACTGTTTGATTTTTTCAAGACTGAATTTTGATGTTTCAGAATCATCATCTTCAATCATTTCTGCATTGATTACGTCTGAGTTAGCATCGCTTTCTTGTAATCTTGAAACTAGTTCTATTTTCTTTCCACTAGTCGGAAGACCACGATTTCTACACTCCTCTTTGAGTTCCTGAACTGTTAGTGATT
>DAOJ01000092.1 GCA_002502365.1 Euryarchaeota archaeon UBA106 | reverse complement strand
AAGGTGGAGGACTTTCTTCACCGAGGCCAAAGAACAAGAGATTGTGTTGCTGTTATCAAAGCAGTCTGAAAACGCTGTGCTCGATATCACATTCCACGAACTTCAGGCCTTCGATCCCGAGTTCGCAGAAGACGTTCTCAAAGATCCTAAGAAAATTATCAACAGTGGTCGAACAACCCTTACAGAAATCTGCCGTGAGCGGGGTGAAGATATCGATTGCCTCATTCGTGTTGGAGAACTGCCTAAGGATAGTCGACGAGATCTCAGAGATATGGGAAGCCGTGACATAGAGATGTTACGAAGTGCAGAAGTCATCTGCACAAAAATAAGCGAGATTAAACCTAGGATTCATCGAGCGGTCTTCCAATGTGAGAATTGTGGGCACACGCTAGAAATGATTCAAGAAAATGAAAGGGAATTGAAAGAACCGCTGAAGTGTCCCGATGAAACAGGATGTGGTGAGTCTGCAGGACGTTCTGGTGGAACACGATTCAACCTCGTCATGAATGTCTCTAGAATGGTGAATAACCAATGGATCGAGGTCCAAGAAGTTCCTGAAAACGTGCCTAGCGGGGCTCAACCATCTCGAGGACAGGTACTGGTTGAGGGCGACTTGGTAAACAAACATCTTCCAGGTCAAAGAGTTGTAATAAATGTCATACCTGTTGTCCATTCTGAAGTAAAGAGAAACAAAAAAACTCCGATGTTCGATATTATCTATCATCTAGTTAGCTCAGAACATGAGAGTACTCCATTTACTGAAATCAAGATTTCCGATGAAGATCGACAGGCCATTATTGACATCGGATCTAGGCCTGATTTACTACAGCTGATGCAACACTCAATTGCTCCTTCAGTTTATGCAACCGGAGTAGTACATTTCGTCAAGAGGAGTCTTGCTCTGCAACTATTTGGGGGAGTTTCGAGAGTGAATAAAGACGCCACCCGTTCTCGTGGTGATATCCATATTCTACTAATGGGAGACCCTGGTGTTGCGAAATCACAACTTCTCAATTACATGTCAAAACTCTCTCCTCGAGGCATGTTTGCTACTGGTGGTGGTGTGTCAGGTGCTGGTCTTACTGCCGCCGCAGTAAGGGACGAATTCGGCGGCGGTGGAAGGTTCGCATTGGAAGCGGGTATTCTACCACTCTCAGATAGAGGGATGGCTGCAATTGACGAATTCGACAAAATCAGCGAAGAAGATAGGAAAACCATGCATCCAGCGATGGAGCAACAGCGGTTGGATGTCTCAAAAGGAGGCGTCAAAGCAACCCTAAACACTCGTTGTGCAGTACTTGCGGCAGCCAATCCGAAAGATGGTAGATTCACAAAGCGGGGAGCAAATGAAAGCGTCATGCATTCCTTCAATGAAACAGGTTTGCCTCCTCCTCTTGCATCAAGATTTGACATAATTTGGATGTTGCGAGACGAAGTAAGAGTAGATGACGACGAGAGAATCGCTAGGCATATTCTGGAAGTCAGAACTCAGGGAATAAGTGAGACCAAGCTGGATGAAGCCATGGAGTTTGACCTTAGAGAAACAGAGGAGGGTGAAATCTTTGGAACTGGAGTTGATGGTTCAGAACACCTTACCATTGAGTTCCTAAGAAAGTATATCGCATACGCAAAGAGAAACATCAATCCAGACCTTAGCGAAGATGCAAAGGCGTTAATTCTAGAATATTATACCAATGAAAGGCAGTCATTTGGTCGCGATCAACAACAATATACAGAGACAGAAGTAATTCCAATTACACCTCGTGCATTGGAGGCGCTAATCCGGCTTACTGAAGCACATGCACGCATGCATCTTCGAGAAGTAGCTAGCGCTGATGATGCAAAGATGGCACTCGCAATCTTCAGACACTGGCGGGAAGAAGCTGGTATTGAGGACGAATCTGAATTAGTTTCTGGAGTTTCTGTTAGTCAAAGAAATGCAGACAATATAGTCAGGTCTGTAATTCGAGATTTATGCACAGATAAAGGGGTCGCTGAATTTACAGAGATTCTAAATCGCGGTGAATCTCGAGGTATCAAAGATATTCAAGTGGAACAAGTATTGTCCAGAATGTTACAAGCCGGTGAACTATTCGAGATTTCACACGAGCGGTATTCCTTCGCCCGTTGAGCCTATGAGCAATGACTTCCCGCTTGATAATGTGAGCACAAGCGAGCCGCATGGAGAGGTTGCCAAAGCCTCCGAGTTAGATCCCTCTAGCCTCGGCTTCATGTGTGGTCTAGAAATCCATCAGCAATTGAATACTGGAAAATTACATTCCAGGATGCCTAGTACTCTTTACGAAATGGGAATCGAGGAGATTCCCAGTGAATGGAAGCGTGAGGGAAGAAGGCTTAGAGCTGCTGAAGGAGAAGGTGGTAAAGTCGATGTCGCCGCTCGCTTTGAAGCCCGTAGAAATCGTTCCTTCGTTTATGTTCAGTCTCCAAATTCAGGGTTAATCGAGTTGGATGAAGCCCCCCCGTTATCTCATGATGATTCAGCGGTTAAAGCGGCCTTGACTATCAGCGCAATGATGGACGCAAAGCCAGTTCCATTCCTACAAGCGATGAGGAAGACAGTAGTCGATGGCTCGAATACAAGCGGCTTTCAGCGTACCACATTAATTGCTACTGATGGAACTATCACAACTCCTTCTGGAGAGGTAGGCGTCGATGTGATTTGCCTAGAGGAGGACTCTGCAAGAAAACTCGACACACAATCTACCGATTCTGGTGAGATTGTGATTTACACCCTCGACAGACTTGGCGTTCCACTAGTTGAGATTGCCACGGCACCAGAAGTACAAACTCCCGAACACGCCAAGGAAACAGCCTTTGCTCTCGGCACCCTACTCAGAGATACACGAATGGTTCGTCGTGGACTTGGATCAATCCGTCAAGATCTAAACGTCAGTATTGCTTGTGGTGATCGAGTTGAAATCAAAGGATGTCAG
>DAOJ01000082.1 GCA_002502365.1 Euryarchaeota archaeon UBA106 | reverse complement strand
GCGGAGGAGTTGCGGTTGTTGCTATCGTTTTGATGCTCATTATTTCCACACTTTGGACTGCAGCAGGACCGTCTATCGCCGGAGGAGAAGATGATGATTGGTGGAATACCCCAGTCAACGAACGCCACAAAATGGACCTCAATATGACGGGCCTGCGCAGTCAATTGCCAGAAGCAGGCCCTTACACTTGGAGTGGCCCTACTGAACACTTCGTCGAAGTCGATTTGCCTCCAAGTGAGCAAGATGTAGGATATCCCGGACCGGCTCTAATGCACATAGCATTGTGGATACCGGATGTAGACCCTGGAACCAAAGTTCCAGTAATTGCAACTATCCATCCCTACTACGACTTTGGAGGAGAAGGAGTAGCAGGTGACGACTCGAACCCGAATACAATTCCTGACGCAGGAGTCGGTGCTTGGGTGTTAGACCAATTCGTACCTCATGGCTACGCCTTAGCTCAAGTTTCAACTTTTGGAACTGGGAAATCGACGCATTGCCAAGACGTCAAAGGCCTAGGTGAACAAATAGGAATCCAAGCCGCAGTGCATTGGTTGGGTGAGCAGAATTGGTCAAATGGAAATGTTGGATTAATGGGTAAGTCCTATGCTGGAACAACAAATTGGGAAGCCGCCCAAAACCCATCTCCACATCTGAAGACAATCGTTCCTATTTCTGGCTCTATAGGTGTCCAGCAGATGTTCTACCGCAACGGATCATCCGAGGCTAGGGCAATGCTCTACGATGTTCTGTATGAAGGTGCAACTGCTGACGCAACCGAGGATGATATGCGAATGTGTAGCGACGACGCGATTGGGCCAGTTAGTCCCTTCACAACATGGCTTGGAGCGGGCTTTGGCGGTGACGAGTGGAACGATTATTGGGATGAGAGATATCACCTTCAGGATGTGCTTGACAATTACAACGGTAGCGTATACATCGTCTGGGGAATGCAAGATTGGAATGTAGACCCATACCATGCTTTCCCTACCCACGAACTGCTTCGTCAACAGGGAATCAACGTTCGAACAATTGCAGGTCAGTGGGCGCACAATTACCCCGACCAGCCGGATAGACATTCTGAAGTTACGAGTGGATACGGGGCAGAGGCCTATCCTAACATGACGCGTTTTGATTGGGCAGTTGAGTTATTCCCATGGTTCGAATATTACCTGAAGGGGATTGGAGATGAACCTGAGTCGTATGTGCAAATGCAACGAAATGACGGACGCTGGCATATCGAAGAAACATGGCCGCCTGAAGACCTCTCTATACTGCAAGTACCTGGCGATGGAGGAAACCAAAGAGTATCTTCTACTTCAGGTGGGTTTGAAATTACCCTAGAGATTTCTGATGGTCCAATACATATCTCAGGCCTTCCCACTCTCCACACAGATGTTAGTACTGGATTGTGTAATGGCGGCCAATTATTTGTTACTATGAAAGATGGAGAATCAGGTCTACGGCTAGGACATGCTACCATGGATGTGCGGTATCGAGATGGGGGTTATGATTCGAAGCCTACTGCATCTCTTTCGAGTTATAGAATGCTAATGGAATTCAATCCCATGGATGTGATTGTACCTTCAGGCATTCTCACTCTACAATTCTCAGAAAGTGGAGAGGACTACATTCCATCCCCTTGTGCTGTTAACGGCCTTTTAGTCAACTCATTCGATCTTGGTCTGCCTCTAATTGACAGATGGGGGGAGCACGAGGCTTGGTTCGATGTCCCTCCATGGTGGGAAGTTCAGGAGATGTAAGTATGCGAGTACTCGCATTCGAGGACTCATATGACATAGAGAAGATTCTCGTAGAGGGTGGAGTAGACCTGATTGATTGGGAAATCGTGCAATATTGGAATACGATGGATTGCTTCGAACGGATTGAGAACTTCCAACCAGACTTACTTCTTCTTGACCACTACATCCCTCCGATAAAGGGTCTAGAAGTTCTACGCGGCTTGCTTGAATTAGTCGCTGCTGAACAAATACAAAGGCCGAAATTGATTCTAGGAATTAGTAGTTCTAGTGAGGCAAATGAGGCGATGGAATCAGCGGGGGCTGATGGTTCAATAGGCAAGTTTCAACTCGCAAATCATGAGGTGTGGAGGAATTGATTCCTATTTGGTTGTACGAGGCGGCTAGTCGTTACAATAGCCAATCATTAGCAAACCGAGATGCCTATGCTGCAGTATTATTGATGCCGATCCAAAACCTAGCAACTATTCTTGACTGGACATTCCAATCCTTACCCGACGAGATTCTAGTAGGGATGGATCCCAATCAAAATATATCAAATCCAAAAGATGTCGAAGAAGCATATTCGGGTGCGGAACAGAATAACGGACTTTTTGCAGGACAGGGATATCTTTTGGGAGAACCACATCTTGTCAATCGTGGTGACTCCTTTGAGGTTCACCATGTTCCTGAGGAATGGATGGATGGTCTCTTCTCAGCTGATAGAGGTTCTAGAGGGAGTAGGTTCACCCATTGGTTACACACCCACCCGAACGCACCTGCGATTCCTAGTGGCGCAGACGCAGATGCGGCTCAATGGACCGAAGGTACTGACATGATTCTCGGAATCAGATTCACTCCAGAAGGTTACCTTCCATGGTTCGATGAAGTTGATGGAGTCAGACGACCACTGAGGGATTTGGATGATAGCGAAGCTTTGGGTAGAGCCAAGACTGGGCATCTAATTCATGGCCTCGATTTAATTTGCTTCCACAGAACCGGACTAGGCGTAAATCTGGTGATTACAGATGAACATGGTCAGCCCATTGAATGATTTATTCTCTAAACAAGTGCTCTCGATAGTATGCTAATTCTTCTATGCTACCCTTGATATCATCAAGAGCCCTATGTCCAGAATTCTTCCGCCAATTCTTCACATCAGGGTACCAAGCCCTTGCTAGAATCTTGATACTAGTGACATCAACACTTCGATAATGGAAAAATTCGTGTAATTCTGGCATATATCTGCGCAAGAATCGTCGGTCTTGTCCAATAGTGTTGCCACATAATGGAGACTGTCCTGGAGAACAATATTGTTTCAAAAATTCAAGAGTTTCAAGTTCTGCTTTTTGCATCGAAACTCCTTCTGATTCAATCCTTGCTAACAAGCCGTTCTCAGTATGGTGTTTTACATTCCAATCATCCATTTTTGCCAATTCATCTGACCCTACGGCTATAGCAAAACTAGGGCCTTCAGCGACTAATGTCAAGTCAGATTCAGTTACTATAGTCGCGATTTCAATTATCGTATTTTCATCTGGGTCAAGACCTGTCATTTCTAGGTCTATCCAAACTAACCGACTATTCGTCATGTGACCTCACCATTTACCCCTAGGTTCACCCATTCAAAAATCTCTTTTCTTTTGGGCTTGAGAATAATACCCACAACAAACCTACAGAAATCTGAATTAATCCGGTTAGTAAAAGGGTTTCACGCAAAGAAAGAAGACTTTCCTCGATTATGTACCCGGCAGATATTGTAGATATACCCATTACTAGTGTAATGATTAGATTATCAGTTCCCGCCACTCTACCCATCCATTCATTCTCTGTTCTGCGCTGAAGTAGAGTTGTACTGAATACCCATGAAATTCCGCTACAAGCGTGGCTGAAAAACACCAGAACAAGAGTAAGTAAGCCCCACTCAAGATATGCAACTCCTGTGTAGAATATCCCCGCACCCCCCAAAGAAATACCAATAATATACGGCATGTAACGTTTTACTGTCATTAATGGTCTAGTAGCAATTGGACCAAATCCACTGCCGAAACCTCTGGCCATGTAGAGCACGCCAATCCCTGCGGCTCCAGTCGAAATATCTCCTAGACTCGACTCCATACCAATCAAAATTAGTAAGAAAATTTGTGCGCCTCCGCCGGTTGCCCACATGCCTTTAGCCAAAACAATTCGACTGATTTCGGGGCGCTTGATTATGAAACCCCATCCAGAGAAGATTTCTTTGAACATAGAGGATAATCCGGTGTCTTTCTTTTCATCAGGATCTGGTCCTCCATGAGGAAGGGTAGCAATTACTATTGCCGCGATAAGAAATGTAATTGAATCAATAATTAGACCCATTTCTAAACCATATTCAGAAATCACAAATCCTGCAATT
>DAOJ01000083.1 GCA_002502365.1 Euryarchaeota archaeon UBA106 | reverse complement strand
ATTAAGCAAGGGAGCCGTAATCTGCGTCTGCTTCTTCCATCTCGATTTCGTCAACATCCATCTGAGCTAGTTGTAACTTTCCAGATAACTCATCGTTTACTGCATGCCAGTACGAGTATGCTTCGATTACCCAAATTCCTGATTCGCGAGTTCCATTTCCGCTACCCTTTACTCCTCCAAATGGTAGGTGGGCTTCTGCTCCGGTCGTCGAGTTGTTGATTCCAGTCATACCGGCCTTGATGCCCGTTTTGTATCGATAGGCCTCGAGTCTATCATTGGTGTAAATTGCAGAGGACAACCCGTAGGGTGAAGCATTTGCAAGATGCAATGCATGATCGAAATCCCGGGCCTTGACAATAGTTACCAGTGGACCGAAAATCTCTTCATGGAAACACTCCATATCTTCTGTTACATCTACATAGACATGAGGCCACATGTAGATGCCTTCGCTAGCATCTCCGTGGAAAGTATCTGGCTTGTTGTCATTTGTAATTCTGCCTTCTCCCCAAATTTTCTTTGCACCGCTGTTTTCGCACATGTCGACACCTTTCATGAAATCAACTGCATATCTCTCGGATAGCATTGGGCCATACAGTACTCCGTCATGACGCATGGAATCACCAATCGAAGTAGTTTTCACCTTCTCCATAAAACGTTCAACAAACTCATCATAGATATCTTCGTGAATAATCAAATTTCCTAGGCTTGTACAACGCTGTCCGGCAGTTCCGAAACCGGCCCAGTAGGCTCCCTCAACAGCATTTTCCATATTTGCTGAAGGCATTATCACAAGTGGGTTCTTACCTCCTAATTCTAGGGAAGCGCTAACAAGATTACGACCACATGTTTCTCCAATCATCTTACCGACTGCTGTACTACCTGTGAATGAGATTTTGTCTACCATCCCTAAATCTGCTGAATCAACCAATGCTTGACCTGCTCCACTACCATTTCCATGTACCAGATTAATTACGCCATCAGGCAATCCTGCCTCGTGCATTACACGCGCAAGTGCGAAAGAAAGTAGGGGTGAGTCTTGAGGGGACTTCCACACACAGGTATTGCCGCACATAATTGCTGGAATCATCTTCCAGAACGGGACTGCTGAAGGGAAGTTGCAAGAATTGATTATTCCACAAACCCCTAATGGTCTACGGTAGGTAAACAATTCTTTGTTCGGTAACTCTGAGTTGACAGTTTGACCATAGAGTCTGCGACCCTCTGATTGGAAGAAGAGACATGTGTCAATAGCCTCTTGAATTTCACCACCACATTCTTTCAGAGTCTTACCAATTTCACGAGCTTGTAGGCGAACAAGATCGTCTTTATGCTCCATCAATAATCTACCCATGTTGCCAATAACTTGACCGCGAGTTGGAGCAGGAGTGGCAGCCCAATCGGGGAATGCGGAACGAGCGGCTTTCAGAGCATCATGCACATCTTCTTTTGTTGATAGCGGAAATTCTCCCAAACAATCATCTAGCCATGCGGGATTTTTGCTTTCATATGTAGCACCATTACTTGAAAGAGTTAGATTGCCATTGATTATGTTATAGCCTCTAACCTTAGGAGATCCATTTGGGTTATTGGCGTCCATGTATTCGAATCCAGTCTCGAGAACGTGGGTCATGTTAAGCGCGAATCGAGAAGTGGAAATGAAACCACCGCATCGCTAATCGTGGTTCTGATAACTAAAATGATAGATTTGACATTGCTCAATTGGGGGGTTTAACTACCCCCGATGCTGACAACAGTCTACAAGGAGGGGGGAAATATGGCTGAGGAATCGGACAAAGAATTGAAACTCAGGGTGGCAAAAGCAATTCCTAGTGATGTCGGTCATGGAAGAGCAAGAGTGCCTTTTGACAACGAATTGAACCTTAAACCAGGTGATATAATCGAAATAGAGGGAGAGCGTTCGACTGCCGCAATTGTTTGGAGGTGTCGACCTGAAGATGCTAATCTCGGTGTAATTCGAATTGACGGAATAATTAGGAAAAATGCCAGTGTTTCTCTTGGAGACAGGGTTACTGTGAGAAAAGTCGAGGCCCAGCCTTGTTCAAGATTGATTCTTAGTCCAGTAATGGCCAAGCAGCAAAAAGTTAGATTTGGCCCAGGAATTGAAGGTTTTGCACGACGTGGCCTTAACAAAAGACCAGTAGTATCCGGCGATAGAATATTCATCCCTGGAATGACTTTGTTTGCCGAAGCATTGCCTTTCCAGATAGTTCAAACTAGCCCGAAAGGAATCGTTCAGGTTCTACCTGATACTGAGATAATTATCAAGGAAGAAGCGGTAGATGAGGACGAAGACGCCGAAGTCAACAGTATCACATACGAGGATATTGGTGGAATTGGAGATCAGTTGCAAAAAGTTCGTGAAATGATTGAACTTCCATTGAAGCACCCAGTTCTTTTCCGCAGACTTGGAATTGACCCTCCAAGAGGAGTACTTTTACACGGCCCTCCCGGAACTGGAAAGACTCTGATTGCAAAGGCTGTTGCCTCTGAAACACAGGCTCACTTTACATCAATTAACGGACCCGAAATCATCTCGAAATATTATGGAGAGAGTGAAAAACAACTGCG
>DAOJ01000072.1:918-3235 GCA_002502365.1 Euryarchaeota archaeon UBA106 | reverse complement strand
AACCATCTCCACGACCTTGTCAGGATTACGCAGAAGAGCAGCTCCGGCATCATTACGGCAGACTTTGGGAGCAGGACAGCCAAAATTTAGGTCGATTATATCGGCTCGGTCTTGTAGCAATTTAACTGTTTGAACCATCTCATCAATATCACCGCCAAAGATCTGGGGGATGAATGGTGATTCTCGAGGGTCAGATTCGACCTTTAGCCACGAGTGTTTTGCATGTCGAGAAAGGCCTGAAGCAGCGGTAAATTCGGTGAATGTGAGATCTGCGCCGGCTTCAAGAGCCAACAACCGATATGCCAAATCGGTTACTCCCGCCATAGGCGCGAGAAATAGCGGCACAGGTTCTACCATGAGATGTGGCGGGAGCCCATTCATCATCAATCCAACGATTACGAATGGCAGGAGAAAAACAACTCAGAAGGTTGATTCCCACTCTTCGACATCTTGAGCTCGTTCCCAATCAGCGTAGGTTGTAGCTCCTCTTGAGGTTAGCATTTCTCGTGCTAGAAGCCAGTAAATTAGTGCTAATGAGCGACGACCCTTATTATTGGCAGGTAGTGCTAGGTCGACGTTTCGAAGGGTATTGTTTGCATCTACAATTCCAACTACTGGAAGACCGGATGATACAGCCTCAGAGAGAGCCTGTGAATCAGCTGCTGGGTCGGTTACGAACAATACCTCAGGTTCGGTATAAGTTCGTAGCTTAGGATTGGTAAGTGTTCCTGGTATGAATCGTCCGACAATACGGTTTGCACCAATTGATTGAGCGAATTTTCTAGCAGGTCTCTGTCCATATTGACGAGCACTGACGACAAGAATTCTTTCTGGGTCGTATTTTGAGAGGAATTTCGCGACTGTCTTGATACGTGCATCGGTTTGGTTGATATCAATCAAGTGAAGCCCACTGCCATCTGCTCTATCGGTATCGATGAAGCGTTGCATATCCGAGGATTTCTGATTTGTTCCGATATGAACCGCGTGGGTCTCATAGACATCGTACGGCACTAGGGGGGATTCATTCTCACTCATAGTGTATCCTCAGCAGCGCGGCGACCTGACCTTCCCTCATAAGCGCTACGCATCGCCCCAAAGGGGCGTAAGAGGCAAAATTATCGATTTCAAAGTTCTGACAAATCAGTACAATCGCCGCTATCGTGGATTTCTGCAAAGTGCACGCAAGGTTTGGTTATAGTAACTGACACATCGAATTGATCATGGAAAGAAGCCTGTTCTATCGGTGAATCAAATCCATACCCGCGTGCATCAATTTCGACTAACCAGTTGCCATTAGATAATTCTGAGAACTCGAATCTTTCCAATGGATAATCTTGAGTGGCTTTTACTTCCCAAAATGGATTTCCTCCAGATTCTTTGACCCCTGGTTCCCAAACTCTGACCTCTACATATCGATACTCGTTGGTACTGTTGGGAACTACCTCCTCGAGTATACTTGAATAAGGGAATTGAGCACGAAATGTAATTGATAACTTGGATACTGTTTCATCAAAGACGATTTGTGTTTGATTTGTATACTGAACTGATTCCAAGGAATCTGAGTTGAAGGTGACATCCCAAAGATAAGCTTCTTCTCTATTAATTACAAATGGTTCATCACGCATATCCTCCATGATTTCACGTTGCATAACTAGACCCATGCAACCAGCACTAATGGTGGAGAAAAACAGCATCACAAGCAAACTGAACACTGTCAGCGGCGTGCGCATGTATCATTCTGGGACGCCTCCCAGTCTTCAACCGAACGGAGACTAGAGTTAGTTAGTTCTCTATTTTTACACACTCACCAGACTATCAATTTCACATTCCAGGAATATCACTGGATGCTATCCACATGATTAATAGTAAAAATAGGATGATGAACAAGATTGGGATAATTACGATCGAAGAAATTATACCCCAAGCGAATGATCTATGGCCTGAAGTAAAGCCAAGAACAATTCCGAGGATATATCCCGCCAAAATTACTACCCATTGGACTAGAACCCCGGTTTCATAATCTACAATTGCCCAGCCAATTTCAAAAAAGAAATAACCTACAATAAACAAGAAAATAGGATAAACCAACACTCCTAAGAAGAATTGAAGATATTTATTCATCATTCGCTTTTGCATTTCAGGAGGAGTTTGACTTGGCTCCGATTGATCTTGGAAAATGGCTACATCTCCTGTCAAAGTTGGACTATTGTCACTAATTAATTTGACTTCATCTCCAGATTCCAGATTCTCATCAATCATTCTGGGTGCCCCTATATTTTCACGAGATTTCTTTTTTGATTTGAATTAACTGCTACAT
>DAOJ01000072.1:0-485 GCA_002502365.1 Euryarchaeota archaeon UBA106 | reverse complement strand
TCGTCTGATGCAGCGCGTGGCTCGTGAACTTCTCGGAATACTACGGTTCCAACCTCTAGGTGCTCGCGCAGCGCGCGGACCAGCGAAAACTTAGCATAAGCCCAGTTCTGATCGTAGGTGATTGAATCCGGAAGTGTGATTGTTACATCATCACCATCGAACTCGACTTCGAAATCAGAACGTCCAGTATTCATTTGAAGAAGTGTAGCGACTCTCTCTGCGCGGTCCTCTACAACCTTGACGATGGTGTAGGTGTAGCGCAGTGTAATACCCGCGAGAGGGTGGTTGTAATCTACACGAGCACGTCCGGCGCGTAGCATCTGCAAGACACCATTTCGACCGCCGATTTCTACCGGAGCGCCGATTCCTAGCATGTTAGGGTCACGAACACTGCGGAGCAATACATTCTGGGAGATAGTTTCCACAAGAGATGCGTCGCGCTCCCCGTATGCTTCGGTAGGCTCTATGTCGAATGTGTATTCGTT
>DAOJ01000023.1 GCA_002502365.1 Euryarchaeota archaeon UBA106 | reverse complement strand
AGACCGCTAGCCAACTTGCGGCTAAGTGGGTCTAGGAATTGTAGAGAATAGGTTGATGCGGTTGGCTTTGGAGCGACTAACTCTGACATTTCACCTGCATCGAAGCGGACATTTACTCCCTCGCCGGCTTCTACGGTAACTGATACAGTCATCTGATTCTTATCTAGGCTCAAGTCTACTAGCTCTCCGACAAACTTCGCTGCTCGAAGAGCCCTAGAAAGTCTGTCCGCACTCAAGGTCGCTTTGCATTCAAAGTCCAAATCAGGCTGACGTGGCTCATTGATTGAGCCAGTATCAAGTCCACGAAGAATTCGATGAACCTCACCTACTCGGACATTGATTGCTCCTGTTGCGCCGTCATAATCCAACTCAACCAAGTCGTTTGGTCCAGCCAAAGTTAGTAGGTCGCGAAGCTTACCAAGTTCTAGGCCAATCTCAACTGGCTCGACTTCATATGTCTCGAAGCAAGCATCTGCTACCGTAACCGATAGCAATGCTACATGGGAGCCGTCAACGACGGTCGTGCTCAAGCCATTTTCACCCCAACTTAGTTTGGCTTCTTCGGTAAGAACCGATAGCAGATCGACAATTTCTCGCATAAGTTGCTGTTTGGCAGTGACTCTAAGCATCCCAACACCTACCTAAGACTCCTCCAACGGGGGGTTCTTCATGGTTCGCCAATGAGATTCCAGACTATATTAACTGAACACGACCCACGTAGTGGGTCGCTAGAGTAATCATTGATACTCACGGAATTTGTGGCCACAAGCTTCACAAGTGCATATTTTTGTTTCCGGCTCATCGCTAGAACGAGTTTGCATTAGTACGACAAAAATTCGATCTCCATCACACTCTGGACAGCGATAATCTCCCTCCCAAAGGGTTCCCTTAGCAACTTCTTCTTCCACAACTTCTGTGAGATGTTTCAGATTTTTCGCAGAGGAGGATGCAGTCGCTTTAGATAAATCGACGGTTTCCCCAGTCATTGGGTCGGTAAATTCCGCACCCTTTCCATCGGCTCCACTTAGAGGGCCTTCGTAACCGCATTTGTAATCCGTACATCGGATATTTCCATCTGGATTCATAAATCCTAGAGTACCACATTCTGGACAGAACATTCCTAATCCTCCCTTTGCTGTGTCTGAGTGACCTGTCTGCCCTCGGCGAATATGTACTTCAACATTCGTAATTGAAAATTATAGCAATCTAGGTGATATAAGTAATAGAAATTCGCCAACCTATCCAAGCTAAAGAGATACTTCCGATTAGAGTGGTGGTAACCATAATTGCTGTAGATGAAGGATTTGTTTCCACCATTCGAATAGTATCAATGGCAAACGCCGACATGGTTGTAAAGGCTCCGAGTACACCGGTTCCGAATAATAGAACTGCTTCTTCACTTACCGTGGCACCAGCTGCCACGGCTCCCAGCAGGAGCCCCAACAGTAACGACCCGCTGAGGTTTGCAACCATCGTCCCCCAAGGTAAAGAATCTGCGGGAAGCCACTGCTGAAGTGCGTATCTTGCAACCGCACCGATTGCACCACCTGTTGCAACTAAAGTAACGAGTCGTATGTCCATATCTTTAGCCGAATCTAGTTTAGTTATTGACCGCTTCCGGATAATTGTAGTCTAGCGGGGGATTCAAGCCAAATGTGCCTCTCGCGGTAGTTGTGAAATTGCGCTACGACTGGAGAATGGCTCGGGTAGTAGATGTCGAAGGAGTTATTCATGACGAGATAATTTGGTCCGGCAAGCGCTCATCTGGAGCAATCGCAGACCGTTTGTGGGATTTACAACGTGGGCGTCTAAGTCCAGAGGCTAGGATTTTATCAGAGCGTTTTGCTGATGCTGAAGTTGATCCTCTAGGCGTCTTGTCTGATGCTAAATGGCCCGAACTGGATGATGAGGAAAGAAAATTGTTCGAGGCTGCTGCCCCAATTCTCGCCAAAAGAGGAATTGCAGATGCCGCAGGTGATACTGATCGCCGATTGGATATGTTAGTTTCCTCAGCGGCTGAACTTCGTGCCTCATGGACAACCAATGAGGCACGATGTGTTGAATGGACAGGTCTGTTTCTTTCCGAAGTAGACCTTGATGCTCAAAGAGACGAAATACCCTCTTCTATAGCCGAATCCAGTTCTATCGAAGAAGCGGCCGAAGCCTTAGGAGTCCAATCGCCAATTCATCTTCCTTCAGATATCGAATGGCAAGCATTGAGAGATCATGCTCGGGGAGTTGTAGAGCTGACTCAAAGGCTTGAAGCCCACGAGGACGCAATTCGTGATTTAGCCGAGCAGCATGTTCCGAGTCTTTCTGCATTAATTGGACCACTTGGTGCTGCTAGAATGGTAACTCTAGCAGGCGGAAGAGAAAGACTGGCTAGAATGCCCTCAGGCTCTTTGCAAGTTTTAGGAGCGCATGCGGCAATGGCAGCCCATAGACGGGGAGCAGCACCACCAAAACACGGAGCAATACTCTTCAGTATGCCTCAGATTTCTCGTTCACCAAGATGGGTTCGTGGAAAGATCGCTCGATTCCTCGCTGGAAAAGCCTCAATCGCAGTTAGATGTGATCACTTTGGTGGAGAGCGGTGGGACGCAGATACCGTCGCTGAGATTCATAAAGAGACCGAGGCAATCAAGGCTAAATTTCCTAAACCACCCAAGCGGAAGTGATTGATTTGCCGAAACCTATCAAGCTCGCTTGGGGTATTCGTCGGGAAGGACGAAGCCTTTGGTCTCGTAATGCGGTAAAGGGGGTTTCAGTTCGTGGCGAGAGAAGGAAAAGGGATGGTAGGAATGAATGGCGTCTTTGGGACCCTAATCGTTCAAAGGTTGCTGCTAGTGTTCTAAAGACCAAAGGAAATGCCGCATTATTATTGCCTGAATCAGGCTCCACTTGTCTATACCTAGGGGCATCTTCTGGTGGTACTGTAAGTCATATTCATGACAATGTCTGTGGCGCTGGAAATCACCATGGGGGTCAGGTGGTGGCAGTAGATATCTCACCGAGAATGATGCGAGATTTGGTCAAATTAGCAGAGCGCCGCCAAGGTCTAGTCCCGGTCTTAGCCGATGCGCGCAATCCACTTGCCGTGGCTCCTTACATTAGAGAGAAAGCAGATTGGTTACATCAAGATCTTAGCATAGGCGACCAAGCAGAGACCTTCGTCAGGATGACTTCAGCCTTCCTCAAAGAAGGGGGCTCGGCTCTATTATCGCTCAAAGCAGCAAGCGAAAAATGGATGGAAGGTGGTGATGATGCCAGATTTGAACATACAAAGAGTGTGATCGAAAATTGTCAACATCTAGAGTTAATTGAGGTAATTGATATCTCTGTTTTCGAGGAGCAACACGCGGTATTTTATTGTAAAAAATCAGAAGAAGAATTCTGCCCCAATAGCTAGAAAATTCATTACAAGCGCAATTATTGAAATGATGATTGTAATGAATGCTAAATTATGGTCAGGATGATTGTCAAATTCCGAAACTTGAGACAATCTAACAGCCCCCATAATCAATGACACAATTGCAATTGGCCCACAACATACTACGGAGAAGACACTGAGTACCAATGCTACAATAATCATTGCAGAAGTAGTTTGAGCTGTTGCTAAGTGATTTCCTTGTGTGACAAATACATTACCTGTATTGGTTACTGTCTGAGGTATTCCCTGAACGTTCGAACCGTCTTCATCCCACCAAGATTCCTCTTGATTCATAATTAACTACTCATTTTGTGTGAGAATCCCTAATGTAAATTTCCGATTCAAGCGCCCTCTGCGGCTATTGCAATCACGAAAATAAATACATAGAATATAATAATCAATGTCCAAATTATAGTTGTTATCCATCCAACTATGTTAGCGGCTTGTGCTATTCCATGATCTGGATGACCAGGGTGCTGTTTTGTGATTTTTAATGCCGAGCCTGCCATTATTAATCCAGGAATAGAAGTGCACAGTCCACACATCATCAGTCCTACAATACTCAAAACAAGAGCAACTACAGCCTGAGTTTGTGGATATTGTCCCACCATCCCTTGATTACCTACTCCTTGAACGTAGAGAACCTCTGGTTGACCTTCGATGACATTAGTTTCAGGAGGAGGATTACCGTCTTCCATAATCTCTGGGACACTTAGTTTGGTTTAAGTTCATCTCAATCTAATTCTAAAGTTTAGAACGGCATCATCATCAATCCTCCCTGTCTGCCAAGATTATGCCGGAGATGCCAGAGGTAGAAACCGTACGGCGCGGTCTAATTCCTCATTGGGTTGGCAGACGAATCAGCTTTGTCGATTTACGCCGCCCTGACCTTAGATTTCCATTTCCATCGAATCTTGAAGAAGCGCTAACAGGTGCCAAGGTAGTAGAGATTGGACGTTCCTCAAAATATCTTTTGATTCGCCTAGATAATGGAAATACCTGGCTAAGTCATCTCGGTATGACTGGGGTTTGGACAATAGATTCACCAGGGGAAGGGAAGCACGATCACGTCTATGTTGAATTTGATGATGGTGCGCTAACTTCCACTTACTCTGACCATCGTAGATTTGGTATCATGGATCTGATGCCAACATCGGCTGAAAGGGAACATAAACTGCTATCTGGACTAGGGCCTGAACCACTCACCAATGATTTTACTTTAGAATCGTTAAAGTCGGGCTTGCATGGTCGTCGTAGCCCGATTAAGACAGTTCTACTCGATCAGCGAGTTGTTGCAGGATTGGGCAATATCTACGTTAGTGAGATTCTCCATCGTTCAGGAATTTCTCCTACAAAAACAGCTGCTGAGGTGGCGGGTAAAAGTCAACGAATTGTTGTCGCAGTTGAAAGAATTCACAAATTTACCAACGAGGTAATTTTCGAAGCCATCGAAGCCGGTGGTTCCACAATTTCTGATTTCCGAGGTGTTGATGGTTCGGGAGATCTAGGATACTTCCCTCAACAATTCATGGTTTTCAACAGAGAGGGAGAAACCTGCAAACAGGAAAGCTGTGGAGGTACAATTCGACGTATCGTTCAATCCGGGCGTTCAACTTTTTATTGCCCAAGATGCCAGAGATAATCACGACATGAGTCTCTTAACAACCGCTAGGTTTAGGCTAATTGGAACCAATCTATTTGCATAAGGAATTGGCTTGTT
>DAOJ01000068.1 GCA_002502365.1 Euryarchaeota archaeon UBA106 | reverse complement strand
AGCTGGAACAAGAGTCCGCAAGACTATGCAGAGCATTAAGTCTGCAGCTCAGGACGTTAGGAAGCAAGTCCAAGCAGACCGCTCCTGAACATTAGATTACGATCTATTGTTTTCATTCGCCCTGCGAATGAGCGAACAATTCCATCAACCCCACGCGCATAGCGGTTAGAGGCCTCCATCCCTCTTCTCGACCAGATGCTAGCATTGCATTGTGCAATGGAACTAGATTAGGCCGAGAGATTTGACCATCAAATTGTTGTGAGGCCGGACTAGGGACATTTGTGAGAGATTCTACTGTATGGCTCAGATGCAGTGCATCAGTGTATCGTCTCCATAGCAATTTCATTTCGTCTAAAACTGCATCTGAACTCCAAGCCCGACGACCTGCCAAATCAATCACTCCACTTGGAGTATCCCCGTCGGTCAATGAAATCTGTACGATTGCATCTGTAGCGTCCCGAATGTGTACCCAGTGACGGGCATCAATATCTTCTGGAGGGCTTCCTTGTGAACCGCCCTTGACCCAATTTATCCAATCTGATAAAATTTCAACACCCCAACCATTTACTTGTTGAGGCACAAGAATGTCATGAACTCGAAAAATAAGTTTGGCATTTGGATTGACAATATTTGCTGGAATTACCGCAACATCAATTTCAGAGGTTGGTAGATGATTTTCTCCTACGGAGATTATCAAATCTGCATCTTCTTTATTCTGAGTAAAGGTTGCACCTGCTCGTTCTAATCGGTCGGCAAGCGCTAGATATACTGCATCTTGCTCCCCGAGAACGTGCACCACCTTTGTCATCAAAACCATCGGGAAGGTTTACCCTCATGGTTGTGATGGCTAGAAATTCAAGCCGTTGTAACCGCTGCCTGCTCTTTTGTGATGAAATGATCTAGGCAATTTCGGACGATTGTCAAAATCATATCAATCTCTGGACTTGACAAACCGAAATGAGGAGTGAATCGAAGGGCGTTTTGGCCGCCATGAATCACACCCAATCCCTGTTCTCGGCACCATTCTTCGACGCCTCCAAAACCAACAACTGGGAATCTATCTGGGTCTAATTCTGCACACAGCAATAAGCCGGTACCTTGCACTAAAGTAACACAGTCAGGATAATCCGCTTTCAAATCCTCTAACTTAGAAAGAAATTCTGCACCTGATTCACGAATGTTTTGCCTCATTTCAGGAGTGATCCTATTCAGAACAGCTACAGCAGTTTCCAAAGCACGAGGATTAGTTGTCATCGTGTTACCATAGATTCCAACTACATACAGTTCCGCCGCTTTCTCACTCAATCCAAGGACTGACAAAGGATATTGTCCAGCATTCAGAGCTTTAGACCAAGTCTCTAGGTCGGGTACTTCTGCGTCTTGGAAGCCATCATAGTCGACTACGGATAGGCAACCCTGACCTCTCAGGCCTGCTTGGATAGAATCGACTAGCAATAGTGACCCGTGTTCTTTAGTTAGCCTACGAGCTTCATCGTAGAACTCTCGGGTTATGCATTGACCAGGACTACCTTCTCCTTGGATTGGCTCCATTGCCATCATTTCAATAAAGAAGCCCTCTTGATCAGCGCGAGCGAAAGTTGCTTGTAAATCAGCGATATCATTAGGTTCAACGATGATTACGTTATCATCTCTGAATGTTGCTAAATTATTCCTATATCCATCTTTACAAGAGTCAGATATGGTTGCTGGACGTTGTGTACGACCGTGGAAAGCCTGTCTAAGTGCTACCAATTTGATTGGTTTACCCTCATGGCGACCGCCTTCTCCGGTCATCAGTTTTGCATTAACATCGGCTATTCTCATTCCTATTGTAACAGATTCTGAGCCACTATTTAGACAAACGAAGTGGGAAAATGGACAAGTGCCTCTAGTATGACCAACTTCTATTCTTAGAGCGTCAGCCAGCCTTTTCTGACTAAACGACGGAGTCATTACATTGGCCATAACCCAATTATCACTCATCGCTTCAATGATTTCTTGTGGCCCATGCCCCGCTCCAAGCATACCATACCCGCCATTATCATGAATTACCCTACCATGAGCAGTAATTATCCAAGGTCCCCTAGCTGCAATTGGAATGTATGGATTGACGGTTTCTGGCTTATAGAAATTGACAAAATCCTCCTGAAGTTTCTCAATAAGGTTGGATTCGTCTAACATTAGGGTAGCTGCACCAACTTCTTCAATCAAAGCCGAATGTCTCTCATGAGCTTCATTTATCGCACTAACTAGCTTAGAATCATGTTGACAAAATTCCTGGATTATTGAATCTCCTAATCCAACAGTTCGGGGAATTCCAGATTTGGAACGAATCTCGGTGAGTAGGTCGTATGCTCCAGCCATCGATTATCGAACGAGCACACACTCATCAACATTCGCTGTCCAATATTCTTGAAATGTCAGAATCAATAGATTCTGTTTGAGCATCGAAAATAGCCATTGTTCTGAGATCTATCGCCTCATAGATTTTGTAATTTTCAAATTCTGATAATCATACAAAAAATTGAATTGACTTTAATTTTTCAATTGAAATTTTATTATTACAATGAAATTTTCAATTGGATTATCAGTCTTATTGAACAGATAGTATAAGTGCTAATCCGCAGAAGGAAGCCTAGGGACAAGCAAGGGGGATGCACTAGCCCAACCAAAATTTGAGGGAAGAAAATGAGTGAAGATTACCGAATCCAGGAATTACTTCAGAGAGAAGTATACGTAGGCGATACACTAGTTGGTGTAATCACAGGAGAACGATCTCATCCACGTGATGAATTTGTTCAATCAATGCGACTCGAAGTTGTAGACGATGTTGCAGGTGAATACATGCGAAAGCCTGCTGAACATGCACCATTGTCGAAAGAATTAGTCCACAGCATAAGGCCAGACGGAGGAGTAAAACTCTCTAAGTCTATGAGAGAACTTCAGCGCAGATGGAGAAATACCATTCGTATTGACGAACAGCTTTGGGCGCCAGATGAACTAGTAGATCGTGCGGTAATGGACAATGATGGCATTGACATCGGAAATGTTGCGGGTTTTGTAAAAGTAAAGCGTACGTACAGAGGTGTAGTAGTAAACACACACGCAGTATTGAGAAGGAAATACAACCTACCGGAACAACTTATCATACCAGTCAAACAATTGGCTCGAACAACTGCCTTCTTGGACGAATTGATTCTACGCTGCACAGTAACAAGATTGGTTACTCTTCCAAGCTTTTTACAATTAAATGGCGATTCTGAGTAAATTTAGAAGATACTCACTCCGTATGGAAGATAATTATTGGTGGGCATGGCAGGATTTGAACCTGCGACCTCCCGGTTATCAGCCGGGTGCTCCAGCCAAGCTAAGCTACACGCCCCTGAGCAATCTTCGGACAAGCATACCCATTTTGAATATGCCCATCGAGCATTATTCCGACTTGAATGTCAATAGGAGAAGTCATGAAGGACTCACCTCTCGCGCAGTTTACTCATGCCGGTTGTGAGTGGTTCCTCAGGCCGAGCGATTGCAGAATCCTTGGCTCCGTTATTAGACATGGAACACCTAGAATTAATCAGTAGGAGATTTCCTGACGGCGAGGGCTATGTTAGAGTTCCATCTGAGTCTATTGAGTCGGTGCGGAGCGAGCCAGTTGTGTTGGTCTCAAACACATTTCCAGATTCAGGTGTTTTGGAGACGATACTCCTATTGGAGGCCATTTCATCTGTTAGAGCAGGTGAACTTTCAAACTACAAGGGCTTAGAACCTCAAAGTCTTCCAGATGTTGGTTCTGAGGTCTATTTAGCAATCCCATACTTTGGTTACTCTAGACAAGACAAGAGATTCTCTCCAGGAGAGGCTATCAGCGCACGTGTGATTGGAGATATGCTTTCTCGTTGTTGTGACGGCATTGCTATTCTGGACCTGCATGCTCCGGCTATTCTAGAAGATCTATCCGTCCCAGTTGAATTTGTTAGTGCAATGCCAGAAATTGCTGCAAGACTTTCCAATGAAGTTAATCCTGATTTTATTTTAAGCCCTGACAAAGGTGCTATTGATAGGGCATCAGAAGTAGCTACAATAGGCGGATGGGATTTTAGTTATCTTGAGAAAACCAGAATTGACGCTCATACAATAGAACACACTCCAAAGGATCTTGATGTAAATGGAAAAGTGGTAGCGATTGTTGATGATATGATTAGCACTGGTGGTACAATTTGTCGAGCTAGTGATGCTTTACACAAACAAGGCGCAACAGAAGTTCATGCAGCATGTACTCATGGTTTGTTTACTGCTGGAGCAATTTCGAGGCTTTCAAATCACGTTGATGGCGTTCATAGCACAGATTCTTTACCTAATCCAAGAGCTGTTGTTAGTGCAGCCCCAGCACTAGCAAGAGGCCTCAGAAAACTCATGGAGTAATCATGAATATCTTTGAAGGTAGAATTTCTTCTTCTGGTTTCGCAAGTGGCGACCGGATTGTAATTGGAGATTGGGAGCATTCTCCTTTGGGCTCATTCACTAACGTTATGTGGGCTAAACCGGATGGAACAAGAGTATTGCTCTCCCCGAGCCAAGAACACGCTGAATACGTTTCATCATTGTATAATTTTGAAGAAGTTCATATTGTGCCTATGGAAGTAAATAGGCAATCAAAGAGTATCGAAATTAAAGCTCCACCATTGGAAATAAAATTACGATGGGGTATCGGATTTGGATTACCAATCCCTAGACCAAGATGGTTCATCTCAACGGTAGAACAATGGTTTGCGAAGGCATTCTTTGGGACTAGTACCCACGGTTTAACTTGTAATGGGCTAAAAGAATGGTATTGTATCTATTATCTTTCGAAAATAAAACATGCTTCCGCATATCTAGATGGAAAAAACCTAGGAAATGCTCGAAATTTCGAAATCAACGCTTGTTTCGGATTTAGTGAGCCTCCAAAAAAACCCTCATCAGTTCGTTTACGCTCCATGATAGAGAGTGCCTAACGATTACCGTAAGGTAATCCGCTGCGTTTATATTAGCCACGCCGTGCGCCGGACTACCCCACATGAGGAGTGAATCCAATGAGTGTACACATAGCATATGAGACCCCACAAGACGTGCAAGAGCAAGTCTACGAGATGGTAAAGGCCCTAGGAAAAGACGGACGCGGAGCACTAAAGAGAGGTGCTAACGAAGTAACCAAGGCTGCCGAGCGCGGTACAGCGCAGATGGTAGTCATGGCAGAAAATGTCAACCCAGGTGAGCTTCTAGCTCACATCCCAATGATTTGCAAAGAGAAGGAAATCCCGTTCATTTACGTAGAAGATCAATCATACTTAGCTGAGGCTGCTGGAATGCCAACAGGCACACGTACGGCTGCTATTGCGGTGATGGATGTTAGCAAAGATGGTGCTGAGCGCTTCAACGATGTCAAGGGACATTTTGAGACTCTGTCTGCCTGAAGTAACTGAATCGGAATTAACGGAGGAAGTCAGATGGCAGAAGTGGAAGCATGGCCCGCAGAGGTCGTTGAAATTGTTGGTCGCACCGGTATGACTGGTGAGGCAACACAAGTCAAGGTGCGCGTAAACGACGCACCTAACCCTCGCGACGTTGGTCGCATAATTACTCGAAACGTAGTCGGTCCAGTAAGGATCGGCGATATTCTAATGCTCAAGGACACAGGTCGCGAGGCTCGTCGCCTAAGCGCACGATGAGGTGAATGATATGCCAGAGCGAAGAGTTTGCAACTTCACCCATGAAGAAATCGAGCCAGGTACTGGTATGATGTTTATCAAGCGCGATGGTACTGTCTTTTGGTTTAAGGATAGTAAGGCTCGCAAGAACCACTTGAACCTAAAGCGTAATCCTCGAAGATTGAAGTGGACCCGCCGATATGAGAAAGGCGGAATCAAGTGAATATTGCCGGCTATTGGCAACTAGTGACCCTGTTACATCAAATACTCTTGACCTTCGAGTTTATCTCATGGCGCAAGGCACAGTAAAATGGTTCAACAGAATAAAGGGGTTCGGATTCATCCAACAAGAAGACGGTGAGGATATTTTCGTCCACAAGAGTCAGGTGGAAGGAGAAATCAAAGACGGTGACACCGTAGAGTATGAAATCGGAGAAGGCCCTAAAGGCCCGAACGCCGTAAATGTGAAGAAAACTGAATGATTCAAGCCGTTTGGTTTGTCCAATCAGTACATGAACTGTGTGTGCACATAGGTGGTTCGAAGAGAATTTTTTCATTCGGGTCGATTAGATCTAGTAGAAGATTCGAACCAGCACCCTCCTGAATAGTTACTACAGAGCTTGTAGAGGCAGGAAGATAATCCTCACCGGTACTCGCTAGACTGAGTTTAATCGTGTGACCTGCAGAGACTTGAGCATCCAAAGAGAAGAATTCCATCTTGGCGTTAATTGTCTCAATTATTGGTAACCATGTTTGCTCATTTGTGCCACCTTCATGATAGCGCAAATCCATGATTGCATGGCCTATGTGTATACATGAGCCATTTTCGTTACAGTCTTCCAGTAATGCGTAAATTTGCCCTCCAACGGTTGCCGTAGTTACATCGATATGAAGTCTTGGAAGTCCAGCAATCCAGATGTCTTCTTCCAATGGTTCGGTCTCATAAACTGGACCTGTGGCACCATTCGGAAGAATCGAAGTTGTCCCTCCAACATTCATCAAAGAACCACCTAGGTCAAGGGCAAGAGTTGTCATTCCTTCTGGCGGGTAACGGTCTTCTAGACGCCACTGCCCTTGGTTAGTTTGAATCTCGACCCATAATCCTGGTTGTTCTCCTCTGTCTAATAGATAGTAATCGAACCACTCGAGAAGGTCTTGCATCCAATCGAAGCGAGTCATTTGGGGGTAACCCTCGCGACCTCGACCTTCTCCCGATCTATCGAAGTGATAATCAGGTCGGTCTGGATAATCGTGATCCCATTGCCCGAACAGGCCTTTCGATTCTATCCCAGCATCTTTGAGTTGGTTAATCACTGGAATCGCCATATGTGGATCTACATTCCAGTCATGCATTCCCTGAATTAAGTATACTGAACCCTGATAATTGGCTAGGACACGGTCTAGGAAATATCGTTCCTTCCAGTATGTTCCTGCAGCCTCACCACCCCACATCCAAGCCGCCACGCCAGTTCCAGGACCGATGATGTAGTCCGGACACATGTTACCGATGTCTTCTGAATCTCCATCGATTCCATACGAGCCATAGACCCCATTGTGCATAATTGGTGCTCTGGCCTCGGATGAACCGTTCTTCCACATCAATTCCATCACACCAATGAGCCCTGAAATTGGAACAATTGTCGCGAGGTGCTCATTGCCAAATGTTGCAGCTTGCCAAGGTGTCGAGCCATCGTAAGACTTGCCAATCATGGCAACTCGTCCATTCGACCAATCCTGCGTGCCAAGCCATGTGACCGCTGCGTCAACCCCTAATTGCTCAGCATTACCCATCAAATCCATGCAATGATTTGAACGTCCTGTACCCATCACAGAAACTTGAGCAAATGCATAACCATGAGGTAATATCTGATCAATAATCATGCTACCAAGCCATGTTCCGGGTTCTTCAACAGGACCCGTTTGAACTGAAGTTTCATCGAAATATGGGCCGAATTCAGCAATTACAGGGACTTTTACTCCTTCCGGAACATCCGGAAGCCAAAGTCCCAGGCTGACTTTACCGTTAGGAGCGGCACCACCTTCTGAAAGTGGTAAATCAAATTCAACAAAGTGATGAGTTGAGTTCCATTCATTATCTGTCTCCTTGAGAGTGTATGAACCGAATTCCATAACGAAGGAATGTGGTTGATCAGTAATATATGGCCATTCACTACGTTCCCATACTGGGACTCTCTCATAAATTCCAAGTTCTTGTTTAACATCGTCAACGATGTCATCGAAAATAACTGATTGGACAATTACTGCTAGAAGGATTCCGACAACTGCTAATGCGCCTGCTGCTATTGCTATACTATGCCTGTCTAACCCCCTAGAATCTAAAAGGTCACCAATGACTTCGCCTATGGGTGGAACTTCTGATGATGGAATTTGAGGTGAGTCGTCTTCAAGTATTAATTCCGCATCTAATACAGGATTATTTTGATTCTGATTTTCTTTATGGACATGGCCCTCTGGGCCATGCTCTCCATCGCAGCAGTCTTCGCCCATTGTACTAGCGCAAGTACACCCTATTCTTGAGTCCGTCTATTAGAAGTCTAAATTTTCCAAACGAGTTTGATTGAAAAAGGAGGGGAGGGTCGCCCGCATCATGGGAATGCAGACGACGTTCGTAATGGTGAAGCCTGATGGAGTACAAAGAGGCCTAGTTGGAAACATCATCCAACGCTTCGAAAACAAGGGACTGCGCCTTGTTGGTCTACGCCAACTAACCCCTTCAATGGAACTTGCAGAAAGTCATTACGCAGTTCATTCAGAGCGCCCATTTTACTCAGGACTAATCGAATTTATCACATCAGGTCCAGTAGTTGCTATGGCTTGGAATGGTGTTGACGCAATTTCAGTGGCTAGAAACATCATCGGTCCAACCAATGGACGCGAGGCCGCTCCAGGAACGATCCGAGGAGATTTCGCAATGGATATCGGCCACAACATAATCCATGGTTCAGACGGTGAGGATACCGCTGCATTCGAATTGGGATTATGGTTCCCTGAGGGAACAATTGATTGGGTTCGCGACGCAGAGAGCCAGATTTACGAGTGAAATTACGACTTGACTGAGGATTGAGCATGAGGTGTTTGAAATGTCTGGGCGCCGTCAACCAATCGTCTCTGTTCTAGGACACGTAGATCATGGAAAAACCTCACTTTTAGACCACATACGAGGATTAGGTTCCGGCCGACAAGCCAGCGTAATGGATCGAGAGGCCGGTGGTATTACTCAACACATTGGTGCTACAGAAGTTCCAGCAGATTTGCTAAACCAATTGTGTGCACCTCTACTTGGAGGTAAGTCATTTGATTCTCCCGGCCTGCTTTTCATCGATACACCCGGGCACCACTCATTTTCCACACTTCGCTCACGTGGTGGTGCGCTAGCAGATATTGCAATATTGATGGTCGACGTGATGGAAGGTGTTCGACCACAAACTATCGAATCGATAAGAATCCTAAAGCAAGCAAAGACACCTTTCGTAATCGCTGCAAACAAAGTCGACCGGATCCATGGTTGGGATTCGGTTCACGGGCGTTCTATGGCTCAGGCGGTTAGAGAACAAACAAAGGATGCTCAAGCCTTGTTTGAGCAAAGATATTGGGATTTAGTCGGTAAGTTTGCAGAACATGGATTTAACATAGAAATGTACTCAAAAGTCAAGGATTTTACGCAGGAAATCGCCCTTGTTCCGATTTCAGCCCGTGAAGGCGAAGGTATCCAAGATCTCTTAGCGGTCGTAATTGGACTTGCCGAGCGATATTTGGAAGACAAATTAACCGATATCGAAGGTGCTGGTGAAGGAACTGTTCTAGAAATGAAAGAAGAAAGAGGACTTGGAAAGACTCTCGATGTAATCCTATATCGCGGCTCGGTCAAAAAAGGCGACGAAATTGTCCTCGTTACCGATGAAGGCGGGGTCTCTACACACGTGCGTGGAATGTTCGCGCCGCGTGGAATGTCAGAAATGAGAGATGCGGGAAATCGTTGGGACGACACCGAATCAGCACATGCGGCTTCAGGTCTGAAAATCTCGGCTCCGGATTTAGATGGAGTTCTTGCAGGAACTACTCTAAGAGTGGTGTCAAATGATACAGAACGCCAAGAAGCCATGTCTCTAGCCGATGCAGAAGCCAACCTTTCAGTCGAATTGGACGAGGAAGGAGTGACCATCAAGGCCGATACTGTTGGTGGACTAGAGGCTCTGGCCAAGGAGCTTCGTTCACTTGAAGTTCCTATTCGTCATGCGAGTATCGGTAAGGTAAATCGCCGAGATGTTAGAACTGCAGAGAACTCTAACGACCCACTTCATAGAATCATTCTAGCTTTTGCAACAGAAATTCTACCAGATGCAGAAGAGGAGATTGAAAACTCTGAAAATGGTGTGAAATATTTGGGCTCTGACATCATTTATCACATACTCGAAGAACGCGAAGAGTGGGTTGAAAAACGAACAAAGGAATTAGAAGAAGAGAGTCGAGAACAAGTCGTATATCCTGGAAGAATTCTATTGCTTCCAGACCATACTTTCCGAGTCTCAAAGCCTGCAGTAGTCGGAGTAAGGGTACTCGCTGGAAGAATCCATGTTGGTCAGCGATTATTGAAGAATGGAGAGCGAATTGGACAGATAAAATCCATACGCTCGGGACAGGATTCAATGAAGGAAGCAAAGCAAGGTGCTGAGGTCGCCGTTGCCATCGATGGGGTCACTGTTGGAAGGCAAATCGATGAGGAAGATGTGCTCTTAGTGGACATACCTGAATCTCATGCAAAGAAGCTGAGAAAGATGGACTTATCTGCAGCGGAATTGGAAGTTTTGGAGGAATTAACCGGAATACACCGGAAGGATTCCCATTTCTGGGGACGCTAAGGCCTTTGAATCACTTTGCGTTCATAGACACCCAGCGCTTAAGTATCAAAAATAATGCACGCGTCTTGTACAGGTGTCTCAGATGACTATGGCTGCAAGTGACCCTAAGTCCCGAGAACTTATCCAAACCGTATCACAGATCTCCAATGGTCTGATGGGAGAAGTGGCGAAAGTTATCATTGGAAAGCAAGAAAACCTCCGAAGGGTAAGCATTGGTATTCTATCGAATGCAAACATGCTAATCGAAGATTATCCCGGTTTGGCAAAGACATTGATGGCGAATACTTTC
>DAOJ01000009.1:587-4361 GCA_002502365.1 Euryarchaeota archaeon UBA106 | reverse complement strand
GGCAGAATTTGGTTTTGGAATGAATCCTAGGGCTAAGATCATCGGTAATCCTTTGGAAGATTTAGTTTCAAGAGGGGCGATATACTTCGGTTTTGGAAATAATATGGCGCTTGGTGGAACTGTCAATGTTCCTCTTCACATCAGAGGAGTTTGTAGAAAATCCACTGTAGCGTTGGAAGATGTAGATCTTCTAGTCGAAGGCAAAGTAACCGCGAAGGTGAGATGATGCGCGCGGTTCTATGGTGCAATGGAGACTCGCCAAATCCTGAGATGGTCAGCAAATTGCTCGATGGTGCGACTTTGTTTGGAATTGATGGAGGTGCTGACAAAGCGATTGCTGCAGGATTTGAGGTACCTGAGGTTCTAGGTGACTTAGATTCAGTCGATACTGTTGATTGGAAAGGCCAGTCGACCCTACTCTCAGATGATTCATCGAGCGACTTGGCAAAATCGTTTGTCCTAATGTTGGAGAGGGGCTTCACCGAAGTAGACGTTGTAGGGATTGACGGAGGTAGTTCCGACCATATCCTTGGAACTTGGGCGGCTTTAACAGAGGCCCCTTCGGGGCTTTCAGTGCAATTACACCATTCTAGTGGAATTACCAAACGACTGCACCCTGCTGATGGGTCTCTTGATTTCGTTATACCAAAGGGTGACGAATTCTCAGTATTCGCCTTAGAAGACTGTCAAGAAGTAAGCATTTCTGGTGCTCGTTGGAATCTCAAATCGGAACCCTTGAGTTTCTCAACCAAAGGCCTGCATAACCAATCATTAGGAGAACAAATCAATATCAAAACTGATGGCATTCTAGCGGTAATTTTCCATTCTTGATTTCAAATCAAGAATCTTTGCCAGAATTTGGATTCAATGAGAGTAACATTGCTATTGGGCGAGTTCTTGGGTCGCTCTCTAATGCTAGCTTCATAATCACTGCAAGAGGAATTCCGAGAATCAAACCCATAATGCCCCAAGCCCAGCCCCAGAATGCAACAAGAATCAGCAAAACTATCGGTGACATATCGAGCCGCTGTCCCGCAAGTTGAGGCTCCACAAATTGACCCCATGCAACTTGGTTCCCGAATAGCGCTCCAAGAATCAGCAACGCAGTCATAGGCTCAAAGAGAATAAAGGAAATTATCGTTGGAGGAATGAATGAAAGTGGTGCACCAACGTATGGTACGAAGTCTAGAAGGAAGGTAATTGAAGCCCACATAAACCAACCTGGAATCCCCATATAGCTTAGGATTATGGCAACTATTACTGCTTGACCAAAGGCTACAGTTGCTTTGGTAATTACATAAGTATTGATTCCGGCTCCAGCATTTTCGACAATAGAGGAAAATCTATCCATTTCCTCAGGATATGCGGCCTCTAATCTTCGAGGAAGTGTTTCTGCCTCAACAATGATGAAAATCAAGAATATGAATACTGTAATTGCGCTTCCAGTGAAGCCTGCTAGCGTTCCGACGAAATCGGTAGTGATCGTATTGATTCTCTCTACTGTAATCAAACCTGTAAGAGCACTAGTATCGATTGAATATCCATAAACTGAGAGATCTGAAAACCATGAGATTTTTTCCGTAAATTTATCTTGCAAGACTTCAGCCTCGGTGCTAAAATCTTGAAGACTTTGATAGAGAATGTTTCCTACGAAAAAGAATAACAAAACTACTCCAGTAGTAAGTATCCCATATGCAGCCAATGGATGTCCGTACCTATCTTCCAACCATTGGGCTGGTGGCCGAATAAGGAAAAATAGCAAAGTTGCAACAACTAGTGGTTGGATTATTGCTTTAAGGTGAACAATTGCCAAAATTGAGATTAGAAGAAGAATTGCAATATGGCTCAAAGTACTAACTTCTACACCTCGAAATGCCTTGCTGTCTGTTACGCTCATAGTGCCCTCGGTGAGGTTAGCCCCCATCAACCTCACCCCAAATTCATTTTGCTAAATTCGAATATATTTGAGAAAATTTTTCGGCGTTTTTACCATATGTGTAATTTTCCAGAACTCTTTGACGTCCTGCATTACCTCGATCTTCGAGACCTTTTTTATCCGAAAGGAGACTGAGAATCACACTAGACATGGAATCGATATTGGCCATGGTAAACAGGCCTCCTACGCTATCATCAACCATTTCGGGTAGGGGGCCATGGTCTACTGTTGCAACAGGTGTTCCAGAAGCCATCGCCTCAAGAGGGATCAAACCTTGACCTTCGTAATATGAAGGGTATACGACAAGATCTGCATTACGAAATTCTTCTGCCAATTTGTCGAAAGGCATTCCTGAATCTATTCTGACAGATGAAGAAATACCGAGTTTAATCGCTTGCTTTTCGAGCCGATTTTTAAGATGCCCTCGGCCAACAATGAGTAATTCTGAGTTGGGTATTTTTTCTTTCACAACTGCAAATGCCTTGAGTAGGGAACCGTATCCTTTACGAGCCGCTAATCGACCTACTGCAAGGATTTGATTCATTTCTGCGTCCTTAGGTTCCCCGCTTGGATGAAACATTTCTGTATCTACTCCCCAATGAATCACCTGACAATTCCAGTCAGGAGGAGGAGAATACCTCTCTAGGAAGTCCTCTTTTGTGGCATGAGAATTGGCTACGCAGATATCTGAAACATTAACTGCAGCTCGCTCAAATTTAGCGTAATGCCTAGCGCTCAGAAGTATTGCTAAATCATTTGGATTAGCCCATACAGCGGCTTCTTTCTGTTTGGCAGCTATTCTCAAACCGTCTTTTTCACCAAGCCATGAACCGTGAAGAGAGGAAACGATTGGAGCAACATTTTCTTTGCAATCCTTAAATTGTGATTCTGTCCATGAAATCATTGGACAATGTAGGTGAACCACATCTACTGAATCTTCTGAGTGTAATTTCTTTAGGTCGGCAAGTGCATGCTTACCATATGACCTAGTAAACGCCATTGGAGCATATAGCCATTTGACTTCCCGGATATTGACTCCATCTTGTGCTATGGCTTTCCCACCACCGTCACGAGTAATCACTGTTATTCGATGGCCGAGCTCAACTAAGGCGGCTGAAAGATGGTAAACTGTTGAACCCATACCTCCCCATCTTGGAGGGTATTCAGCCGACAACATAGCGATGTGCAGACCCATACCAACCAACTCTCGCTCAAGGGCTGCTCATTTCAAACGAATGGCCTTCCCGTCGCTTGAGATTTCGAAATAATTAGGACTTTTTGTGTTCGAATCCCATTAGCCCTAGGGCCAGTATGATTCATAGCGGCCGGTTAGGTCCCCACATTCGATTTAGATGCCTGAACCACTCCCTGTACACGTTACCGTGGTCATTCCAACACGTAACGAAGAAGCAGCAATAGTCGATACGATTCGCTCTGTTCCTAACGATGGTTGGTGTGAGAAGTTGGACTTCCTGATTGTCGATGGCAACTCCACTGACAAAACCAGAGAGTTAGCGGAAGAAGAAGGTGCTAGCGTCTATCTCGAGCCCCGCAAGGGATACGGTCGCGCATACAAAACAGGATTTGCCATGGCACCCGGGGATGTGATTGTCACAATGGATGCAGATTGTACCTATCCTGGAGAAGAAGTTCCAGATTTAGTTCGTAAACTAATGCAAGAGGATTTGCAATGGATTACCTGTGATAGGCTTCGAAGAGCCGAAGAAGGCGCTATGCCCGGATTACATGGCTTTGGAAATTGGGTATTATCTACCACTGCGAAGATCCTCTATTGGTATGGAGTGCATGATTCTCAGAGTGGAATGTGGGTATTCCGC
>DAOJ01000009.1:0-259 GCA_002502365.1 Euryarchaeota archaeon UBA106 | reverse complement strand
GTCAATTTTCGAGGACGAGAGAGTTCGACCTCGCCACGATGGAATGCCTCTTTCACAGGAATTCAAAATTCGTGCTCGCCGTTACATTGGCAAGAAGAATACCGCAGAAGTCAGTGTTCCTTACCGGCCAAGAGTAGGAGAGGCTGAGATCAATACTTGGGGAGATGGTTTACTCAACCTTAGATTCCTCTTCACCCATCGCCTAGGTCTGACCCGGCAGGTCACTCCTTGGGGACCAGAGTAAAATCGACTCAATGGG
>DAOJ01000027.1:1178-8772 GCA_002502365.1 Euryarchaeota archaeon UBA106 | reverse complement strand
TACAAACATCCGTAAACCACCTTCGCAAGATCTTGAAATCGCGAACGGATGGACTCCTGTAGCAAGTTCAGCAGCCATCCCTTGTGCAGCCCAGTACATTGTTTTGAAAGGATTCTGAGACCGCCAACCACCAGGAATCGATGTCACACATTTCGTCATATCTGCCTGTTCAACACGAAGCCCGACGAATGCGGCTGAGGGCATTGAAGCCCAAGTGAATGCACGAAACCTCATCCAACCGAGCATACCTTTCAATTCGCGCTGAAGCCGGGCTTCGTCAATCATGCAACTCAACTCGAACTCGGATTAGCCCCTCTACTCATCAGTTTGTCGACTAGGTTACAATATCGTTCCATAGCCTCATCGACACTAATCCCTCGTAGCTTACGCCAAGCCTGCCACTTCACCATTCCAGCCATACCTGAGGAAATTGGTCGAGGGCTTCTTGCATCGCCTTCAGTGGCTTGCTTATACAAAGCGTAAAGTTGCAACAATGTGCTATCATCTGGCGTTTCTTTTAGTTTCCAAACCCGTTTTGCGGCTCTTTCAAATTTCTTCCTTAGGTTCATTTTATCATTCTCCAAGTACAGGTACTAACCAATTTTCAACTAATTCAGCTCGTTGTGCAGAATCTTCAGTTGAGGTGTGCACCATCCCCTCAACCAAGTGGATAGAGGAATAGGAATCTTCTGGATTTAGATGCTTTATTGCCAATTCATAGTGATCTAGCCCTAGGGTCTCATCTTCTTCTGCCTGGACCAATAAATAGTCAACCTTGGGTAACCCCCAATATGGCAATTCAGAATTCGCATAACGTACATTTAGATCTGGGTGAATTCTTTCATATTCTCTTCGTAGAGTGTGCCTAACCCAAGGTTTTGCCATTACCATTCTACCCGGTAATTTTTCGTCAATAATCTTAGGAAAAGAGGTGACAGGAGATTCCAAAATAATTCCCTTTAGTTTATGCTCCCACCAATCAGAGGGATGACTAGCGAGTCTAATTGTGATGAATCCGCCCAATGAATGCCCGTAAATCCAAACTCTTTCTGGCTCAAAACCAAGTAACTTAGGAACCTCCTCGAGTAAAGCCTCAGCGTCGGCTACAGCCTTGAGAATAGTCCAATCAAATCGCCCTTCTTGTCGCCCAAAACCCCTTTGATCCAATCCGATAATGTGTGGACCTAGACTGTTGAGATGTAGACACCGCGACTCGCCACGACCAAGCGAGGAGGAATATCCGTGTAGATACACTACCAAGTCTCTGCTAGTATCGCTACCAGAGAGGATTTTTGCAATAAATTCCTCTTCTCCCCATCCACGAAAAGTAACATCCTTCCAACGTTCATCCTTGACATCGATAAGGTCACGCAGTGGTGTCGTAAACACTGAGAGGTATATTTGCCAGTAAACAAAAAGCCAACCTCCAATCGGAATAGATAAACCGACAAGCAAAATGAAAGCCCTATTTTTCAAGATATCAGGAATAAATAAAACAGCCATTAATTCAACAGAGAATACAATNNCTAGACTGTTGAGATGTAGACACCTCGACTCGCCACGACCAAGCGAGGAGGAATATCCGTGTAGATACACCACCAAGTCTCTGCTAATATCGCTACCAGGGAGAATTTTTGCAATTAATTCCTCCTCTCCCCATCCACGAAAAGTAACATCCTTCCAACGTTCATCCTTGACATCGATAAAGTCACGGAGCGGTGTCGTAAACACTGAGAGGTAGATTTGCCAGTAAACAAAAAGCCAACCTCCAATCGGAATCGATAAACCAACAAGCAAAATGAAAGCCCTGTTTTTCAAAATATCTGGAACAAATAAAACAGTCATTAATTCAACAGAGAATACAATACTCAGAATGGTAGGAATGCTTGGTCTCCACCGAATAGGTGTTTTCAGATAACTCGCAGCCCTTTTTGGCCTCAGGCGAATCTGTGATTGAGTGCCATCTAGCATCAGAACATCTCTACGGGGTAGTCCATTAGCGCCTTGGGTCCCGATTGAATCTTTGCTGCCAAACTTACAGTTTCGGGGAAAATTCGCTTGAAAAAGAATCTAGCACTAGCTAGTTTAGCGTCGTAGAAAGGCTCGCCTTTTTTCTGCAGACAAACCTTCGCCATTTTCGCCCACATGTAACCGAGTAGAACGTTACCAAAGTAACGACAATAATCGGTAGCACCAGCGGCTAGGAAGTGAGGATTTGCCATTCCTTCGGCAATCATAAGCAGTGTAATCTGTTGCAATCCCTTAACTCCTTGATAGAGAGGTTTGTTGAACTCAGCCATCTCAGGATCATCACGATTTTCTTCTATGAATTGAGTTAGAGGCCACATGAGATGGCGGAGGTTTTTCCCATAATCCTGAGTGATTTTTCTACCAGCTAGGTCGAGAGCCTGTATTCCGTTTGTTCCTTCCCAGATTTTTGAAATTCTAACATCTCTGTAGAATTGCTCAACTCCATATTCTGTACAATATCCAGCACCACCCATCACTTGCATGCAAGTACTTGCAGTCTCACACCCCAAGTCGGTGAAATGGGCTTTGATAATTGGAGTAAACAAAGCGACAAGAGCAGTAGCAGCTTCAGAAACCTCAGGATCTTCACTATGCATCTGATCGAGTAAAATTCCGGCCCAAGCAGCAAGGGCTCTACTACCTTCGTTGTTGACTTTTGCCTCCAATAGCATACGCCTAACATCGGGGTGAACAAGGATATTGTCAGCGGTCTGCTCAGGGTCCTGAATACCCTTCAAATCTCGGCCCTGCCTTCTCTCTATTGACCATGCAAGAGCGTTCTGATAGGCGATTTCTCCTAATCCGAGCCCCATCATTCCAGTTGCAAGTCTTTCTCTGTTCATCATCTCGAACATTAGAGGCATACCTCCGTGAAGAGGCCCGACCAACCAACCAACACTTTCGTCAAAATTCATCACACAAGTCGGGCTTGCATGAAGTCCCATTTTCTCTTCAGCTCCCGAGCACGTAACTCCATTATGATCAGAATTAAGATCGCTCGAAATCCCCTCTAGCCCCCCCTCTTGCCATTCAGAGGGTAGGTACTTCGGCACCAAAAATAGTGAAATCCCCTTCGTGCCTTCAGGACCGCCTGGGACTTTAGCCAGAATCAAGTGAACAATATTTTCAGTCATATCATGTTCACCGTAGGTAATGAAAATCTTCGTTCCAGTAATTCTGTAAGTTCCATCATCTTGCGGCTCTGCTTTTGTGTTAATTATTCCCAAATCAGTTCCAGCGTGAGGCTCTGTAAGACACATGGTTCCGGCCCACTCGCCAGTTGCTAGGTTGCTTGCAAAGTAGTCAACGAGGTCTTGCCTTCCGTGATGAGTTAGAACCTCATAAACGCCGATTGATAGCGCAGGTAGAACACTCAGTGCCATACAAGCCGAGGTGCCATATTCAGCCCAAGTTACCGCTGAGAAAAATATCGGAACTCCCATGCCGCCATGTTCAGGCTTACAGGATGTTGCCATCCAACCTTCTTCGATGCCTTGTCTATACGCTTCTTTGAATTCTTTAGGCATAGTGATAATTCCATCTTTGAAACTCAATCCCTCTTTATCTCCGAGTTCATTGATTGGAAGCCATACCTCCTTAGTGTGAGTTCCCCAACCATCAATCAACATAGAAAGGAAGTCAGCATCGAAGTCGTCATATCCTAACCCTTCGATTGAACCGATGGCATCGAATACCTCATTGAACAAGAAGTCATAATCACGCGAAGGGGGTTTCCAAACTACCATTCTCTCACCTCAATTCCTCAACGGTTTACCTGTATTCAGCATATGTTCCATGCGTGCGAGTGTATCTGGCTGACGACCAAGCCAACCTATTGCTTTCCTTTCCATTTCGAGAATATCTTCCTCTGTCAATGACTCTGTAATATCGGTATCTCCACCGGTTAGAATTCTCGCCAACTCTCTAGTAACCACCACATCATGAGGAGTTGCCTGACCCGATAAAGCGAGGTCTTTGACCGCTAATTCCAGAGCCGTAAATCCACTATCTCCTGGCAATACATAGGCGTGCGGCTCTGGTGGCTCATAGCCATCAATCATCTCTAATGCTCTTTGCTTAGCGTCTGCTAGAAGCCGATCTCTATTCATGGTAATTCCATCATCTGGGCCTAAGAACCCCATGCTTCGAGCCTGTTCTGCGGATGTAGCAACTTTTGCAGTACCGATGTATTCGAAAGCCTTCATTGCAGCTCCCATAGGTCCTTCAGGTACAAGGTTGAATTTATTCAATCTTGCAAGCAATTCCTTGCATCCACCCCAAGCCGGAACTATACCAACACCGACTTCTACAAGTCCGATATATGATTCAGAATGTGCCTGAATTGCATCACAATGGAGCAGTATCTCTGCCCCACCTCCAAGGCACATGCCAGTGGATGCTGCGACGACAGGAACTTCGCAGTATTTCAGGGCTTGATAGGCATCTTGCCCAGCCGAAATAAAGCCCTCAACCTCATTCCAAGAAGCCAGATTTACTGCGAATAGAACTAGGCCTAAATTTGCCCCAGCCGAGAAATTTGAACCATCGTTTCCAATTACGATTCCTTTCCAATCACCAAATTCAACCATATCCACTGCGTCAACTAACATTTCGATGATGAATGGATCAACCGCATTCATCTTAGAGTGGTATTCCACCAGTAAGATATCATCACCCATATCCCAAATACTGGCAGAACCATTTCTTTTCAGTGGCTTTCCTCGTCTCTTTAGATCAGCCACTGCAAGAGTAGATTCTGGACGATTAACTTGAACCATCCCGCCATCAAAATCGAGTTGGAAAATCTCTCCATCTTCAGCGGAGTAAAAAGACCCCCTTTCAGCCGCTTTCGCGAGTAAATTAGGAACCTCTCTACCAGCCTCTTTCAATCTCCTTACCATATCGCTAACACCAATCGAGTCCATCATCTCGAACGGCCCCTTCTTCCAATTGTAACCGACTTTCATAGCGCCATCAATTGAGTAGATGTCATCACATACTTGGGGCGCTATATGGGCCGCATAAGACAAGGTGTCCAATAGCACATCTGTAACGAAAGCAGCTCCTTCATCTGGATAATCCATCAAGCGCGAAAGACCCTGTTTACCCATTTTGGCAGAACTGAATGCGGCTCTTCGATTAGCCGTAGAGTATTCTCCTGTTGAGAGATTTCGAGCTTCCTTAACTCGCTTCCCTCCTTCCTTGTTGAGTCGATAGAATCCGCCCTTGCCTTTTCTGCCGGTGTAACCGTCAGCAATCATTGCCTCAATTATTTCACCACCAGTACCTGCAATGTCGTGGAAAGGATCGTCAGAAGGGAGATGTTCAAGCATACTTGAGGTAACATGTGGAACCAGGTCTATACCAACCAAATCCATTAGCCCAAAAACAGCCGTCTTTGGAACTCCAATTGGTCTACCCAACATAGCATCTGCTTGTTCAACAGTCAAGCCGTGGTCAAGTGTAGCTTTGAATGCCCTTTGAATGAAATATACTCCAAGTCTGTTACCAATAAAACCGGGAGTATCATTGCACATTGTGACTCTCTTTCCAAGTCTCTGATCTGCAAACGAACATATCCTTTCAACTAAAGAATCATCCACTTCTTCGGCTGTTACAACCTCAAGCAAAGGCAAGTATCGAGGGGGATTGAAAAAGTGCGTAATCAAGAACCTAGAAGCCATATCCTCAGACATTCCTTCTACTAAGGCCGAACGAGGAAGAGTAGATGTGTTAGATGAAACGATTGTATCAGGGCCAATGTGATTGGACATATTTTCATACAGAGAGCGTTTAATTTCCAGATTTTCAATTACAACCTCAACAACCCAATCAACCTCTGAAAGTTTCGACAAGTCATCTTCGATATTTCCAGCTGAAATCAACTTCACATTTCTCTTGTGCATCAACATTTCAGGATTAGATTTCAGCATTTGTTGAATAGCCGACTGAGCAACCGAATTCCGATTATTTTCGTCCTTTACTATGTCCAGTAGTAGAACCTCACAGCCGGCGTTGGCACAATGGGCTGCGATGCCGGCACCCATTACACCGCTACCGATTACGGCTACTTTCTCTATACTGTTCGACACAATAACACCTAGACCTTTTCCAATACAGTTGCCATTCCCATTCCGCCGCCAACACAGAGAGTTGCAAGAGCGTGATTTCCACCACTCTTCTTCAGCAATTGAGCCGCCTTACCAGTAATTCGCGCTCCACTTGCCCCCAGTGGGTGCCCAAGAGCGATTGCCCCACCGTCTAAGTTGACCTTTTCATGATCCAAACCAAGCTCACCAATCACAGCAAGAGACTGGGCTGCAAATGCTTCATTTAATTCGACAATATCGATATCTTCCAATGTAAGTCCAGCACGACCTAGGGCCTTTTTACTGGCTTCAACAGGTCCTATGCCCATAATTTCTGGAGCGCAACCGGTCACAGCAATACTCTTGACGCGAGCCATAGGTTCCAACCCGTGCTCTGTTGCGAATTCCTCAGAACAAACCAACACGAAGGCTGCCCCATCGGTTAATGGCGAGGAGGTGCCAGCAGTCACAGTACCGCTAGCGTCGAAAGCAGGCCGAAGCCTAGCAAGAGCTTCTGAATTAGTACCGGGCCTGATACAACCATCTTGTTCGACAACACCAGCTGAGGTTTCGATTGGAACAATCTCCTCAGCAAATGAGCCAGATTCCCTAGCAGCTGATGCCCGTGCATGACTTTCAATGGCAAAACTCTCTTGCTCCTCCCTGCCGATATTGTGCAATTTGGAGAGGTTTTCAGCCGTAACTCCCATCGAAGTCATTGCTTCTGAGGGAAGGTTAGGGTTGGGGAGAGGATTGAAACCAGTCATTGGGATTCTACTCATACTCTCAACCCCTCCGGCGATGAACACATCTCCTTGACCGGAATTTACCTTTGCAGCTGCTTCGTGAATCGCTTGCATTGAGGAACCGCAGAAGCGATTTATGGTCACTCCCGGAACGGTTTCTGGAAGTTTGGTTAGGAAGGTAATAATTCTTGCAAGATTGTACCCTTGCTCAGCTTCTGGAAAGGCGCAACCGACTAACAAATCTTCAACTAATGACGGCTCAATACCTGTGTCTTCCAATAATTTGTCAACAACTGCGGCCGCAATGTCATCGGGCCTTGTTTTTGCAAGTGCACCTTTGTTTGCTGGGGTGAATGGGGAACGAGAATAACCTGCAATAACGGCGGCCATGTGGTCGCTAGGGGGTTGTAATAATAAAAAGCGTAGTGAGAAAAAATACACTAGTTGCAAGTAAAAACACTCGAAGTGGGAAAATAAAGTCCAAATCAATGCCACAGACTCGCAGAGCGTGGACGAAGTCTCCTGGCACCTTTCCTGCGTTCGATGCGGAGAGAATTATCCAGGCCTCGAGTTGCGCTATCGATGTGATTGCTCAGGAACATTGGATGTAATACAAGACCTCTCTAAGTGCGAATTAACCCGTGAAATTCTGGACGCAAGGATGTCATCAAAGAACCCGCTTGACAGATCAGGAGTGTGGCGATTTCGTGAGTTAATTCTTCCTCTAGG
>DAOJ01000027.1:0-812 GCA_002502365.1 Euryarchaeota archaeon UBA106 | reverse complement strand
GAGGGTACAACAAACCTCTACGACGCCAGCACAATCGGTACTGAAGTAGGCGTCGAAAACCTATGGCTAAAGCACGAGGGAGAAAACCCAACAGGCTCATTCAAAGACAGAGGAATGACAGTGGGAATTACAGTTGCGAAACTCCTTGGAATGAATGCCGTCGCTTGCGCCTCAACTGGAAATACCTCAGCTTCAATGGCTTCCTATGCAGCGATTTCCGGTATGGATGGGCTTATTTTCATCCCCGAGGGCAAGATTGCCTTCGGTAAGTTAAGTCAGGCCCTTGCATATGGTGCAAAGACCATACAAATCGAAGGTGATTTTGACGATGCTATGGCCCTGGTTCAGGAGGTGTGCGATAGTGAGGGAATATACCTCCTGAATTCAATAAATCCATTCCGAATCGAAGGGCAAAAAGCAATCGGATACGAGATTATGCAAGACCTAGATTGGCAAGTACCCGATTGGATTGTATTACCGGGAGGCAACCTTGGAAATAATACAGCAATCGCCAAAGGCTTGCTTGAACTTCTAGAGATAGGAATCATCGATCGGCTGCCAAGAATCGCTGTAGTTCAGGCAGCCGGGGCAAACCCCCTCTATACCGCTTGGTCAGAGGGAACAGACATTGAATCAGTCAAGGCCGAAACTATCGCAACCGCAATAAAAATTGGCAATCCTGTTTCATGGCGTAAATCAATGCGGGGAATAACCGCTTTGGATGGAGTAGTAACAGAAGTAACGGATAACCAAATAATGGACGCAAAGGCATTGGTTGATTCAGTCGGAATTGGTGCAGAACCGGCTAGTTG
>DAOJ01000035.1:950-7614 GCA_002502365.1 Euryarchaeota archaeon UBA106 | reverse complement strand
AGGAATGGACCAAAGAAAAAGGAAAATCAACCATGGGACAAGGAAAGAACCTCCTCCATTTGCACCTACCATTCTTGGGAAGCGCCAAATATTTCCTGTACCAATCGCTGCTCCTATGGTAGCGAAAATAAGACCTAGTCGCCCACTAAACTGGTCAGAGCCTTCTTCGGCCATCAAGAGTCCTCCTGATCGATTAGGTCGCTCTGATCGTCAGGTAAACCAATGACTACTCCTTCATCATCAAACATTGCGCGTAATGCAAATCCAAGCCCGCCCCAAACCATAGTGGCGATGAATGCGAACATCAATAATGCCATTATTCCTGAACCAAATGGTGCTCTGTAAGGAATTGATAATTCGTAGTAGTTTCCACCATCTTCAATTGTTGGATATGTGAAAGGAAAGGCTCCATTCGTAGTACCCAACATCGCCTTGTAGTGTATCTTTCCAACGGAAGTATCGGGTAGAGGTAAATGGCTCTCGAGCTTAGTTCCATTTGTTCCATCTAGCAAAATACAATCCTCATTTTTCTCAATAAATGGAGACATCTTCCAAGACACATCTACCCATTCTGTAGGACCGTAGTCATTCTGTTGCCTTGTTGGTTCAACGAATCTCCACATGAGATGGGTATAGTTAGTGTCGACAGTATATGGAAATGAGTCTTCCAAACAGAATCCAATTGGGATGTCTCCTTTTGATGGTACAACAATATCGTCTGGAGATTCTAACCATTGATTAGTCGTAGTGTTTTCAATACCCACTATTGCTCTGTACCTCGGATCATCAGCAATCTCAATCATGTAGAATGGAACACCGAGGTTTCTGTTTGCGATGTGCTTGATATCTTCGGGTTGTTCATGGAAATTATTTCCAATTTCAATAGTGTAGCAATAGGAACGGTGGACTCCATAATGCCAGTCGCAAAAATCCCCTTGGACTGGATAAAAATCAGATGCTTGTATTGCTTCATAATCAGTCATCTCTCCCATTATTTTGCCGTGGTAGACCATATATTCATCATCAGGAGTTTCACAGTTATTGCAATGACCCCATGGCCACAAAACTAACTCAGAATATGAATGCCATGATAGTGTGGTTTTGAAATCAGAGGCTCCATCACCATCATCATCATTCATCTCTGTTAAATCCTGAATGAATTTGGTCTCGGGTTCACTGTTTCCTCCAATCCAATCCTCGTCTATCAAGCCGTCTCCATCGTCATCTACTCCATCAACGTGGTCTTCATTTATTCTACCATCACCATCGTTGTCAACCGTATCCAAAGGACCTGGGTATGTCTGAGCAAAGTCCGGATCTCCAAAGGTACAGACCCCTGGAACTGGTGTAACTCCAATCAATAGGCCCCATTCGAATTGGTAATTCCTGTTCAGATCTACTCCATCACAGCCCTCGTTAACCTCTTCGTCAGTATCTGGAATTGGAGTTACTCCTGTTAATGTATTATCCCTCAAATTCTTTCTCCAACCTGGAGAGTCAGAATCACATCCGTCATATGCCTCTTCACCGCAAAACACTTCTCTGTCATATCTTACACCATCTACATTTAGCATAGGTATAAGGTAGATTTCTCGAGTGTCAATCATTTCTGTAATAAAACTCTCAGAGAAGTCTTCGTCGACACCGAGATCTCCTGGGCCGCAGGGTGTTCCATCCTGATTGGAGTCCTGCATTGAAGAGTTGAGTAAGGCACAGTCTCCATCATTGTCTATACCGTCCCACCAATCCTCATCAATTAGTCCATCTCCATCATTGTCAATTCCCGCTTGACCATAATAATGGACCATGGTCTCTAAAAATAACATCGGCACCTCATAGGACATCCATTCCCTAGAATGATGAGCACCTACTAGCATAACGTCGGGCCTATCGGCATAATTTCCATAGTCGTCGTTAAACTCATTATATTCCCCACCCTGCACATTTGCAGTAATTTTTACCCATGGACTAGGATGTTGGTAATGCCATCCCTTGTAGTCATCAATAGTCATTTCATTTCCACGAGCATTGACCCCTCCCAATAGACCCTCATGGAATGAAACTATCTCTGGATTACGATCTGCAAGAAATTGCATCCTGTTCTTCATTGAAAAATAATCGTGATATTCTGTAAACTGTGCTTTCTCGTCACCACCCCATGGGTATACTTGAAATGCGTATTCCTCAGACCAAATTTCCTCAGGAGTTCGCCCCGAATCAGAGTCTTGGGCCTGAACAGGAGCAACCATTGTAATTGGAGCAGATATTGAAAGCAAGATTGGTAAAACAAGTGCAATAGCAGGGATTCTACGTGCTTGATATACCTCTTTTGAGGTCAATGATGAGTTGCTGACTGCCATGGTAACATCCTGTCGACATCGAAGCCGGTATTGAACGGTTCGCAAATCGGTCCGTAGGACCGAGGGGGGGCTTTATCTGTGGGTCTTTGTCGGCAAAACCATGCAAGACAGTGAGGAGACGGTATCCGAGGACTCAGGATTCCCGGCTGAAATGTTGAATGAATGGATGGCTGGAGATGAATTTCTCCTTGACTTTTCTAGTGGTACGATTGCAATTGTTTTGGCTATAATCGCCATTTCTGTTACGGGTGGAGTTATCTCCAGAAGATATCTATTCCCTAAAATTATGGATTTAATTTCGAAATCAGAAAGAATCGATGGAAAATCTCTGCTCGCTCCAAAGTCTCTTGGTTGGATGTTAGGTTTCTTAATTTTCTCAGAATTATTGACCTGGCTAGACAACAATACGAATCCTGTTTGGGATGCTTCAATCGCACAGAATGCAATCGATTGGTCATTCACTTTCTTCCTTCTGGGTATGTTACTTGCTGCTTACAGATTGGTCGATTATTTGGACGCATTCATAGTTGTTGAAGGAGAAGAAAACGCTGCAAGTCGTCGCTCTCTCGCAAGTGTTGCTGAATCTATTGGACACCTAGTTGTTGCACTACTCGCCGCATTTGTTGTAGCGGGTCTATTCGGACTAAATCTAGATGGAATAATTGCTGGACTTGGAATTACTGGTCTTGCTCTAGCGCTAGCGGCAAGGGACAGTGTTGCAAATATTTTCGGAGCTATTTCCATCATAATCGATCAACCGTTCAATGTAGGAGATTGGATTTTGGTCGATGATATCGAGGGAGAAGTGGTACAAATTGGTTTGAGGACCACATTGATTCGTTCTTCCGCCGACACTTTAATTACGATTCCAAATTCTAACTTAGTAAATTCACCAGTAGAAAATTTCAGCCAGAGAAGGTTCAGAAGAATAAGGCCGAGTTTTGAATTTGAAGCCGATTCTGATCCAAGCTCTCTAAAGCAATTCTGTGAGAAATTATTGGAGAAAGTAAAGGAGGACCCTCGAGCGGTAAAAGAAGATGATTCATGGGTCAAGGTAAACGCTTTCGGACCTTCTATGGTAACTGTGTCTTGTAACTTCTATTCCGTCCAATCCTCTGCTTCACAAAGAGAAATGACCGAAGACATACTACTGCTTGCAAAAGGAATTGCAGCAGATTGCAGCCTAACCTTCCATGAGCCGCGACTACGTCGCTGATAGTGAGAGGCGAAAGAAATGACAATGCTCGTCTTGATCAGGCATGGCCAGTCTGTATGGAATGCTGCTAATCGGTTCACAGGATGGACTGACGTTGAACTCTCTGAAAAGGGAGAGCTTGAGGCTGCGGATGCTGGAATTAAACTCGCAGATCTACGATTTGACGTAGTTCACACTAGCGGACTGATTCGCGCTCAAAGAACCGCTGAAATTGTAATGAGTAAGAATACCGTATCTGGAAATTTTCCAACGAGAGTAGATGAACGCCTAAATGAAAGGCATTATGGCGATTTACAGGGATTGAATAAGGCTGAAACTGCAGAAATTCATGGGGCTGACCAAGTTCACATTTGGAGAAGGTCTTTCGACGTTCCACCACCTGGTGGAGAATCATTAGAAATGACTGCCGAGAGAACAATTCCGTATTTTGTAGAGGAAATTATTCCTGATCTTGAATCTGGAAAGAATGTCTTAGTTGCGGCTCATGGAAATTCTCTACGCTCGATTGTAATGCATATCGAAGGAATTTCACCCGAAGAGATTACGAGTCTAGAGATACCAACAGGTATACCAATGTTCTATCGATTTGACAATGGGAAAATACTTCCAGTAAATCAACAATGAATAGGCTCTTCTGGAGGCGGTGCTGCAGCTTGGTAGCGATGCCGGAAGAAGAACGAAGTTGAAAATAGAACAATAGGTGAAAGAGGGAAAAATATCGTATCATCTATTGCAAGATTTATCCATTGATACAAACTCAAAGACCCTAATACAAGAAAGATCCAAGATGCTGCGGAAATTATTCTTGAGCTGAACAGAGATTTTTGCAATACTGGAACTTTTTCAATTAGAGTTACAGCAGGTTCCGGCCTACCTGATTGGTGTGAAACCGCTTCGACTACATCCAGCAATGCCTGTTCATATTCCCAAATTACTAATCCTCCGGTGTGGGCACTAAGTGAACGATTGCTACACCATTTTGGAGGTGCTGTGGAACACCAGCCGGAAATTAAGGCAGACCTTAACTGGCTGAGTTGTAAAGTGGATTCGGTATCATAATGTAATCTAGATAAATCGTGCAATAAACTCGCTAAATCACGGATTCCTGGAAGGTCTAGGTTTGTTTCAATCAATCCATTTGCTAGCCTTGAGGGACCTAATCTGAGAATCATCTTACCTTCTTTGTCTTCACTAAACATAGAGAAACGCACATCCCCGAGGCTAAGGGTTGCGGGAGCTCCTCGTGTAAATGGGGCCCGCCATAGAGAGGCTGCTTTCAGCCGTTGTTCGATTTCTCCAAATCTCTCATTCCACCTTCTTTGATCTGGTGGATTTGTCCATTCTTTTTCTGCTAATGAGTGATATTCTCCAAGTTTAGACCCACAGCGATGAATCAAGGTGGTTGCTGAATCTAAATCATCCCGCTCAAGATGGTCAACCAATACAGAGTTTGCAAATACATTGGAAGGATGTTGCCTCCTGATTAAAATCAAATCGGCCTCTTCAAATTGATATCCGCCACATGGTACATCTGAACCTTCAGGGGCTATTCTTGAACGCGGCCTTATTTTCGAACCACCCCACGGTTGAATCTCTGCAAACCAATTTCCATTTTCTGCCGTAATATTGTAAATTGGACCTCTATCTGTTGAGTTCATCTCAATATTAGAAATTTCGTTGGGTAATTCACCCCACGCTTCCAACTCATCAGTTGCTTCAATCCAACCTTCAATGGTCGATAGCGATTCTTTCGGTTCTAACAAGTTTAGTCGAAATCGCAATCCTCTCATTAAGTGAGAAGTAAATCCTACAGGAGCAATTGCATCTGTGTCAACCTCCACCATTGCAGCTGGACGCCACGTTTGGCTGGGGGCTGAGTCCGACTGAGACACATAGGTCCGAAGTCCGTTTAGGGCTTGATGGAATCGGTCAGGAGACTTCAATTGATTAGGAAGGCTTGAATCAGAATTAGTAGGACGATTGGTCATGATGGAGGCGCCGATTGAGATGCCATTGGCAGTCGATATGGATGGCACTCTCATTCTAACAGACATGAGTGTTATGAGTGCCAAGCGCGTATTTCTCAGGAAGCCATGGACAATTTTTCCTACGATTTTCCTTGAATTGACTGGTAAGCGAGCCAAGTGGAAAAAGAATCTTGCCCGGCAATTAAAATTTGATCCTGCTGAATTACAATATCACGAAGTCTTTGTAGATTGGTTGACCGGTGAAAGTGCAAGAGGCCGGAAACTAATTTTGGCTACAGCATCAGATCGCTTGGTAGCAGAGGTAATCGCTGCACATGTTGGTTTGTTTGACGATGTAATGGGATCGGACGGAAATATCAATCTGAGAGATCACAAGAAGGCTGAGGCATTGATTGCTAGATATGGTGAGAAAGGCTTTGGATACGCGGGAAATAGTGTTCATGACATACCGGTTTGGAATCATTCTGGACAGGTAATTGTTGTCAACCCAGAGAAAGGTCTTCTAGACAAAGTGGGAGATTCTGCAGACCTAGTATTCGAGTAAATCCGATTCTTTTCATTCGAACCATCTTCGCCGACGACCTTTAGCGCGATTGGCATTTGGTTGACTCATGGGGAGAACCCGGAGCGCATTAGGGCGTAGACTGGACTCTCTTGCTCATTGGCTTCTGCGCTGGAAAATAATTGCAGTGCCTGCTGCTTGGATGGCAAATTCAAGGATAGCTTGGAGTTTCATTTCAAGAACAGATAGAATTCGACGAAACAGATTACGAGAAAGAGTAATTTCAGCAGGCCCTGATATGATGCCAAATCACATTTCTATGATTATGGATGGCAATCGTAGGTTCGCTTGGGACCGTTCCATGCAAACCGAAGCTGGACACTCGGCTGGAAAGCAGAAACTAAAGGAAGTTATGCGCTGGGTACTAGATCTAAAAATTCCATATCTAACGGTTTATGCACTCTCTACGGAGAACCTCTCCTCTCGAGATGATACTGAACTCGAGACCCTTTTCGATCTCTATGTATCTGGACTTGAAGAAATTTCACAGGACCCATTGATTCATGATAACAAAGTTCGAGTTCAGGTAGTAGGACGA
>DAOJ01000035.1:0-568 GCA_002502365.1 Euryarchaeota archaeon UBA106 | reverse complement strand
AACCTCGCAGTACAGCGATTTCCTATTCACAGTCTGTCTTGCTTATGGAGGTCGTGAGGAAATTGTCGATGCGGTGAAAGAAATCGCTCAAGAACACGCATCTGGAAATCTAAACTTAGAATCAATTGACCCCACTGCGATTTCTTCTCGACTCTATACCTCCGATTTACCCGATCCTGATTTAGTCATCAGAACTTCAGGGGAGGAAAGAGTATCGAATTTCTTACTATGGCAAATCGCATATTCTGAATTATATTTCTCAGATGTACATTGGCCCTCTTTCAGTCGAAGGGATTTGTACGAGGCGATTGAAGATTATCAAATGAGGAAGAGACGCTATGGAAGCTGAAGAGAATACCAAGCGTTGTCCTACATGTGGTAGAGATGGATATCATAGCCCTTCGGTTACCGTAGATGCCGTGGCGGTGCGGGAAACCGGAAATGGACTAGAATTATTGATGATTGAGCGTGGTCCTGATCCTGCAATTTGGGAAGGAAAATGGGCATTTCCAGGGGGTTTTGTTGATTATGGAGAAGACCCCGAAGATGCGGTTCTACGAGAATTACA
>DAOJ01000036.1:808-22261 GCA_002502365.1 Euryarchaeota archaeon UBA106 | reverse complement strand
GCCAATCATCGCCATCGAGAGTAAGATTCCGAGAACAACTGTGACAAGTGCCCAATCATCTAGAATTGAAACTGCAAAGTCGACAGTGCTTGGAGCTCCAACAGCGGGTTCACTCCACATTGGGTGATCCATCATTTCTTGCAGTAGAACCAAAACAAATGCGAAGACGCCAACTCTAGCGATGGTCCCCATTGCCTTCATTCTACATCACCTTCCTGTATTTGGCGACGTGTGAGCATGACTCCGAACTGAACCACCAGCATTACTGAACCAAGATAAACGAGGATTTGGATTGCAGCCAACATCTCGGCATGTGCCAAAACCATGACTCCAGCCACAGCAAAAAATGTCATCATTAGCGATAGAAGAGAATGTGCAACTCGACGCGCGTAAACGCATCCAAGGGCCCCGAGGATTGCAACGAGCGCCATAATGACGAACGCGACGGCCTCGAAATCCACTGCCATTAGAATCAAGCCTCCGCCGTCTTGGCAGCTCTAGCTGCCTTTCTTTCGCGCTTATCCTTCTCTTTCTTTGCGCGCTTAGCTAATTCCATGTCAACCCTCTCTTGATGAACCGCGGGAAGAACCCGAGTTCTGTCTGCGTCAAACCAGAGGTCTTCACGAGAGTATCCAGACATTCCATCATACTCATTGGTCATGAAGAATGATTCGAACGGGCATGCTTCTGCACATAATCCGCAGAACATACATCGGCCGATATCTATCCGACCACTGACGATATCAGTCTCAGCCGGTTTTAGTTCTGTAGTTGAAATATCTTCAATTCCTGAACCATCCATCCATCTAACAGTGGCTGTGTCTCCTGAGATGTCGATTACCTCAGCAAAGTCGTATTGCTGTGGAGCTGCTGAGTGCTCGTTTACTAAATCGAATTCCTCGATTTCTGTAAATTCATCCTTAGGCTTTGCAGCGTATCCTCCTGCCTCCACTTCAGAACCATAACCGTGCCACTCATCTCCTTCCTCGGTAAGGTCAAGCACATTCACTCTTACCTCTGAAGTCATGTGAAGACAGTCGTTTGGACAGGCCTTTACGCATGCCTTACAGGCGGTACAAGTTTCCCAAACAATTCCAATTCTGCCATTGTAATTTCCTGGTACAAACAGCCACGGTTCCATATCTTCAAGTCTCTCGTAAGGATACATCACAGTGACTGGCCTTTCTAGGAATGGAAGCAAATCAGTGGACTCTCTATCGGCAGAATATGTGTGACCTTCTGAAAGATGGTCATCACCAATTCTTGCTTGGGTAAAATCATCGGTCATGGTAATTTGTTGACCATGATAGTTGTTCTTCAATAACCCTAGGCGACCAAGGAAAGGAACGGTCCGTAAGGCCGTTTTCATTGTCATCCACATTGGCTTGATAATCAAATTGCGAAAGTTCGGTGCGGCATGTGGGTGTCCAGTGTTATACTGTTGTGTTTTGTCCATTTATTCACCTCCATTCTAATCTCTATGTGTACCTGGGCTGGCCTTTTCCAGAGTCTGAGTATGGTACATTCTACGATTAAGTTCCAGCGTCTCCTCATCCTCGTCTAATGCAAGTACGATGAATGCGATAATGAAAGAGCCAAACAATACTGGTACTGCCCAAACTGGCCAGCCTCCAGATGCTGTACTATCCCATACCTCAAGACGGAGCCAAATAGCAACCGCTAGGTTGATCATTGAAGCTGGAAGTAACCAGCGCCATCCAAATTCAAGAATTTGATCTGTGCGCACACGATGTAGGGAAGCACGAACCCAGACAAAGAAGGCGAACATTAGGTAGGCCTTGAGTAGTAAAACTACCAATCCTGGTGTAGCATTTGCTAACAAGTCGAATACGACGCCGATATATGGCAGACCAACTAAAGTGTCCTCAAATGGTAATTGCCAGCCGCCTAGGAAGAATAATGCAAAGAGGATGCAAGCAGCATAGGCTCGCATCATTTCTACTGCGAACATAAGTCCCCAACGGATTCCACCATATTCTGTCCACCAACCTTCAACCAATTCAGCCTCTGCCTCAGGCATATCGAATGGAATACGCTCAACTTCGGCGATCATTGTGATTAGGAATAATGCAGCGCCTAACGGCATAATGAACAGATTCCAAGTATTACTTGTCTCAATTTGGAAATCGACTATTTCCAGAATATTGAAAGAACCTGAAATAACTGCAATTGCTAATACACTAATCAATAGAGGTATTTCGTAGGCGGTGAGTTGAGCTGCAGACCTCATTCCTCCGATTAGAGTATATTTGTTGTTGGACGACCATCCAGCAAAGAATACACCAAGTGGAGCGACGCCAAACACTGCCATCATGAATACCAATGACAACTCTGGGTTAGCAGCCCAAATGTGCGGCCCGAATGGGATGAAAGCGTAAACCATGATTGTAGTTGCAATTATGATTACTGGGGCGGTTTCGAATACTAATCTATCAGCCTTGGTTGGCACCATATGTTCCTTGGTTGCGAACTTGAGGAAATCAGCTAATGCCTGGAAGAATCCAGGGAATAGGAACCAAATTCCGTGGTAACCTCTATTGTGAACGCGATCTACAGCAACATGCTTTGATTTGTTTCCAAATGTTGAATTTAAAATTCCATTAATCCATCCGATTGGAGCTCCTATGCCAAAGGGTAATTGATTCCACCATTGGCCTGCGGTTGTATGCCCTTCACCAATCCATAAACTTCGAAGGCTAGTTGTTGCACCCAATCGATCCATCAATCTTGCAATGAATTTTCGCTCAATGTAAGGCACAACCATCAATGTAAGCATCATTGTTGCAAAGACAATCGTACACATGATTGTGGTGAATAGGAATGTTTCTAGTGCCCCTTGGATGTTGCTGAATCCACTCTGGGGATTGATTGACCCGAGTGGGCCTAATCCGATATCACTTGAAGGCAATAAGTCATGCACTTGATCCATTGACCATCCAACGATAGATTCCATCCATCCTCGGATGTCTAACCAATCACTAGTCCCTGCCATAGTAAATCACCTGTCGGTTTCTCCAATGCATGGATCGAATGAACCCATAATAGCAGGGATGTCGGCCACTTTGTAGCCAATCATACACTTTGCAGCGTAAGGAATTGTGATGAACATTGGTGAACGAATTGAAACTCGGTAAGGCATCTTTCCTCGACCTTCTCCTCCACCTGCGATATAGAACATCGATTCGCCTCTACTATCTTCGAAGTGATGGCTACCATAGGTGCCCTCTGGGGCTCTGGAGGGTGCCTTTGCGAGAATTTTTGGATCGCCCGGTTCGTGATATGTTTCTGAGCCGCCAGGCATCTTATCGAGTGCTTGGAGAACCATCGAGGCGCTCATTCGCATCTCTTCCACTCGGACTCGATAACGGTCGTAGCAGTCTGCACCCTTAATCGAAGAGCGCTCAACTGAAGGCTGCCAGTCAAGCTCGCTGTAAACAGAGTAAGGGTGAGCCCAGCGAACATCGTAATCTACACCAGCAGCTCGGACATTAGGTCCAGTGACACCGTGATTGATCATTTCTTCAGGCTTGGCGTAGCCGACTCCTTGACTTCTGACAAGGAATACTGTGCTCTCGTCGAATAAGGCTTCATACTCCTGAATTCGATTCAGGAAGAGCTTCAATTTTGCTTGAGCACGCTGGGAGAATCCATGTGGTAAATCACGCTTTACGCCTCCTATTCTAGGGAAGTTGTAATGCATTCTTGAACCACCCAATTCTTGAAGTAAATCCATCATCATCTCGCGCTCACGCAGACACCAAACCATAATCGAAAGATTGCCAATGTCCGGGCCGTATGCGCCAAGCCACATCAGGTGACTAGCGATTCTCTGTAACTCGACTGCAATTAGGCGAATGTATTCGGCTCGCTCAGGCACTTCTACACCGAGAAGGTCTTCCGCTGCGTAGATGTAAGAGTGGGACCAGGTGTTTGCACTGGCGTAACATAGTCTGTCACAATAGGTGGTGATCTGAGTAAAATCACGAGCCTCACAGATCTTCTCAACACCTCGATGGATGTATCCCAAATCTGGTTCGGTATCGACTACAGTTTCTCCGTCAACTTTGACTTTTAGAGTCCAAAGCCCATGAGTCATTGGGTGTTGAGGGCCCATTGAAATCCACATTTCTGCCATATTAATCCCTCCTTACTTGATCTTACCAGCATCAGCTGGTTTCCTCATGAAACCTTGAGCATCATCGTACATTTCTTCAAATCCATGATAACGCAATTTGTGTTGCTTCTGTAACGGATGATATCCTACTGGAGTTTCATGTGGATTGAGAACGCGGCGCATTCCTTCATGGCCCTCAAAGTCGATTCCAACAAGATCCCAAGTTTCTTTCTCATTCCAATCTGCTCCAACCCATAGGTCTTGAACAGATGCAACAGCCGGTTCTCGTGTATCAGGTAATGAAATGCTAATTTGAATCTCCATTGGAATTTCTGAGCCAGTTAGGGACTCCGCATCAGTGATATTTGGTTGCACTACACCTTCTATTGATGCCGGATCTCGAACTCCAGTTCGCATTAGGTGATATACAACCTCCCATGTCTTATCGGCAGCCTCTGGCCAGTGGATTCCGGTAATCATTGAACAATGGTCTACGTGATGCTCGGATGCAAGCATTTGCGCTAACCCTCTCCATGAATCAGGAGTACAGGTTGCACTTACTGTATGGCGAACTTGGGTGCCACTCGAACGGCTATCTAGTTTAGCCGAAACTCCATCGACATCGGACATGAATGAGGCTAATTCTTCAGCGGCCTTCTGCTGAGCCTCAGGAGAGATTTTCTTACCCATTCAAAATCCCCCTTCACTCGTCCCCGATAATTAGCGGTGCTTCGCTCATCGGTCGGACTTCACTGGGTAGCCCTCCGATGCGGATAATCTTCTCTCGTAATTTCCCGAAACCATCGATTAATGCCTCTGGGCGAGGAGGACATCCTGGAATATACACGTCAACAGGAATTACTGTGTCAACTCCCTCAAGGATATTGTAAGACTGGAAATAAGGGCCGCCAGAAATCGCACACTCGCCCATTGCAATACACCATTTTGGTTCTGGCATTTGCTCCCAAAGTCGTACAATTGGGTCTGCAAATTTCTTAGAAATAGGTCCGTTTACCAATAAAACATCACACTGCCTAGGGCTAGATCGGAAGAAAACACCGAACCTCTCCGCATCGAATCTACTAGCACCTGCTGCAGCCATTTCTAAAGCGCAGCATTTGATTCCAAGGTGAAGAGGGAACAGGGACTTTCGTTGACCCCAATTGAATAGGCGACCGCCAAGGACTCCAATAACTTCCTTCATTCGACTTGCCTTAAGTGCCTCATCGGTTACATCACCTACTGTGTCAACAAGAAGTCTGCTATTGAAAACCGAGAAGTTTGGGGGTTCTTCACTCATTCAATCACCTCAGATGTAAATTCTACCACGCTTGCGGAATACATGCCAAACACCAAGACTCATCAAGACGATGAATACTGTTAGGGTAATCATCGCTGACCAAATATCGATATCTCCGCCTGCATCTTGAATCGCAATTACTCCTCCAAATGCTAGGAACATGAATGCAATATCGAATACGAGGAAGATGATAGCGTACCAATAATATTGGAAGTGGAAATTGATGTGCGCATCTCCTACTGGATCTGCACCACATTCGTAGGTACTTTCTCTCCTGATGTATAGACTCTGATCAGTCTCATAGCCCGGAAGAAGAATCGAGCGTAATTTGTTGTTATCATTAGCGCTCGGAGTGGGTCTCAGGAAGCGAGATGCTACGAAGCTCATGACTGGGAAGCCAATGCCAACAAGGGTCATCACGGCTAAGGCAAGATATGCTTCTGGGACCGTCGACATCGCTGACACCTGACGGTCCCGTAGGGACCGGCAGAGTCGGCCACCGAAAATACGGTCATAAGCATAACCGTGCGTTCATTGAGGATGCCGAGCACAGACAATAGAATGGAAACTTTCGACCTTTGGATTTCTCCTCACTGAAGGGTTCGTCTCAGTCAGTTGATTCGTTATCCAATGCTTGAAGTATTCTGCGATTTTCGGCTCTAGATCTAAAGAACAAAACTACCACCAATAATCCACCGATTGCAGTTAATCCGTAAATCAGGATTTGCTCATTTTCATCACTCAACCAATTTAATCCAGATGAGACTTCTGCGGTGACTTCTAGATCAATCGGTTCGCCTGCAACAGGCATACCCTTTGGTTGAACTGTTATTGTAAATCGGTAATTATCATCCTGAACCATTGCAGCAGGTGGAGTAACCCTAACGATTATTGTTTCTGATTCTCCAGGAGCAAGTTCGAATTCATCTTCTATAACATTGACAGTCCAACCTCTTAGAGAGTCACTGGAAAGAACTTGAACAGTTTCGATAATGTTTCCGTGATTGGTTACATGCAAAATAAACTCAACACTTTCCTTTTCGTTAGTAGTTAATTCGTCTTCACCCTCCAAAGTAAATTGTAAATCATGAATAGTTCTAACTTCAAAAATAAGGTCTATACTAGTGCTTTCAGCGGCATTCTTTTCGGAGGATGCACTGACCTTCACAATGCCAGTTGTGCCACTTGATACTCCTTCAAGAACCTCTAATTCGATAGTGACCAATAGTCTCTCACCTGATTGAATAACTACATTATCGTCGATTGCAACTCCGTTAATCAGGACTCTTCGGAGCACAGAAGACTCCATTCCAGTCATGGAAATCACAGCTTTGTCGCCGCCAGGAAAGTTGCCAGTGTTTTCAATCCAGAAATTCATCTGAGTAACCCCTCCCGGAGGAAGGACAACATTCAATTGACCAGGAGTTGAACCTGGCATCTCCGGAGAAATAGCCATACCATAGTCATAATTTGATACAATCACACTTACCGATTGTTCTATCTTTTCACTTGTACCGAAAATAGCAACTCTAGAAAGTATGGTGACTGAATCCGCATCTTCCTCTCCTTCAACAGTCACATCGAGAAATACTCTCTTTGATTCACCTGGGTCAAGGATAATTTGAGTAATCGAGTTTCCAGACGAGTCCGAATATGAAGATGCCCACATTGGAGGATTACATCCTGTCTGATCACCGGGATCACAGACTTGAAGTTTGAACGTGTCTCGAATATTTCCAATATTTTTGATATCTATTGGGAATTGAACAATCTGTCCTGAACGGCCCGTTTGTTGAGTAGAAAGCATATCTGCTGTGAGGTCGTGCCTCGCAGCAACTGAAACAGTCAGAACCCGACTATGCAGAATTGTTGTTGAGCCGCTAACTGTAACTCCAAATTCTACCTCATTATCTCCTGCTAGAGCATTTGATGGGACATTTACAGTAGCTGTCAAAGACGCTTCATTGTTAGAATTGTGCTTGCTATTGATAGTTATGGATGATTGAGAAAATGAAATTTGCCAGCCCTCTGGTAGGTCCATTGTAGTAAGAGAAAATGTGTCTAAGCCATTTCCACGATTTTCTATCGTTAACGTTACTGAATCTGAACTTCCCGGTTCTACATTGGAAAGTTTGGAAGTACTCAGACTCATTCTAGCATCATGAATTTGGCCTATTGTGACAGTGAGAGTTTGTTCACAGCCAATACCTGTGCTAGAACGCCCTTGGATTTTAATTTCAATTTGAGAGCCCGCTTCTACAGAATCATCTGGAGTTACCGAGAAAGTGAAAATATGACTATCATCAGAATTTCCAGGTTTGGCCAGTAGTGCTGATTTTGGACTGTCAAAATCTATCCAACCCGATATGTCCGTACCTGGTGATTGAGCCTGCATTTGAACAGTCCATTCGGTGTTTCCAACATTCTCTACTTCGAAACTGTTTGTTGCTGTTTGATCTGGATCAAGGTTGTGAGAGGAGGTTTGTAGTGAACCTTCACATTCCTTTACCTCTGGAACATTTAGCCTTAGACTTAAGTTATCTCCTGCTCTATCAGCTTGGTTAGGATCGTTAGTTACAGAGCCCGTCAATATGAAGCAATGCTGTCCTGCTTCTGTAGAACTACCATCTGGAACTTCAACGGTTACCTCAACTGTTTCAGTATCTCCTGAATCTAATTGAACCACCGCTGGATCTACTTCAGCAGTTAGGTCATCTGATTCGCAATCATTATCGCTATTCATCTCCAATTGTACATTTGCCTGCTGTTCACCTGTGTTTTCAACTACTACGTCCCAAACTACTGAATCAGTTCCATCAAATTCAACATCGGTTTCATCGGTTGTGAGTGTTATCGCGTAAAGACCGCCTCCGTCCCCGGCTGTTGTTGTAACTGTGATATCTGCATTCTGAGGAGCCCCGGGGGCGCCTCCTGCTACTGTTGCAGTAGCCTGAACTGTGGTCTCACAATCACCATTTGCTTGATCGTTCACTGTCACTGTAAGTGTAACCTGTTCCGATGAGCCACCCCCTACTGTGCCTGAAAGCTGCTCTATGTTCGAAGTGAATCCATTACAGTTTGAAGCATCCTGTTGGGTGCTTAGGCTGACCGCCATATCATCATCTCCATCATTGTGAATGGTGATGGTATATTCTGCCGGATTATCCGCATCCGCTTCCTGAGCCATGGGGCTAGCAGAAAGCCTAGGATCAATATCAGCCTGAACAAAAGGAGAAAGCATGGTAATTACGAGTAAAACCGTCAACAGCCGAGCCGAAGATGCACTACTCATCACGCCTCGGACAATCCGGCCCCTCTAAGGGCTTCGGGCTACGCGACCCCATAGGGTCGCGATTTATGCATCAACTAATTCACTCCAATCTGCGTCACAATTGAGGCAACGTCCGACGGAAAGAACATCACAGCCACCGACTTGCCCCGGCCTATGATATCGAGCCCCACAGTTATTGCAAGCAAGTGCGTCTCCAACAAAAATATCGTCACTGCAAACCCAACATTCTATTCCAGAACCTGATTGAGTTTCTCTTCGATTGAGAGACTCTGTGATTGAGCTGATTCTCTGGCTTGAAACCATTGATTGTAAATCACCTCCTCTTTGGCGGAATACAAAGAATCCGCCGCCTAAAATTACAACCAACAACAGCATACCTAGGATTGGAATTAATGTTGAAATGATATCCTCGTCCTCAGCAGATGTTGGAATTACTTCGACCTCAAAAGTGAAAGTTGAATCTTGGATAGTTTCAGCATTCTTCAATGTCAACTCTATAGTGCCATCCTTACCAGTTTTTGGAGTAAATTCGAATACTATGGACCTAGATTCTCCGGGACTAAGTCTGACAATTAGTTCGTCATTAATGAAAGCATTCCAACCATCTGGAGCGTTTATCGCAAGAACGTGATTTATCTCAGAGTTTCCGATATTCTGTATGTCTACAGTCATAGAAACTTCAGTTACTGCTTGATTCACTATTGGATTATCACGTAGATTCCAAACCACAGCAGAGACTGAATCTACCAGCAGTGTTATCGAATTTTCCACGACAACTCCCTCACCCTCCATACGGAGTGATACTGTGGGTTCTGAACCTGCTTGTTCAGATAATGGAATCAAAACTGTGCACCAAATTATGCTACTAGTACCAGGATCAAGGGTAGAAGGAGAAGTGGGGCAATTTGCTGTCCATTCATCATTTGGAACAATAATCGAAGTACTGGGTCGCCAAGTGGAGGTCCCTTCATTCTCAACCTTCCAAGCTAAATCAAAACTGGTACCAACCGGATGAGCGCCCACACCTAAGGGAGTATCTGATGATGTTCCATCAGCCAATACTACCTGATTGAAGGCAAGACTTGGGACAGCCGCTGAAAGGACGTCTATTGTCCGATTCCAATCTATTGAGAAACCATCTTCTGTGGCGAATCTAAGTTTGAAATCTCCACTAGTTGCAAGACCATTACCTTGGAGGGTTACCGACCAGGTGGTTGATTCGCCGGCTGGGGCGTTTAGAGTCGACATTCCACCTGTTATTGACCAGCCTGAGGGGATTCCCCTCTGGTACGGTGTCATGGTCAGATCTCTATTGCCGTTATTGAGGAATTGAATTTCTAATTCGAGTGTCTCATAAGGAGATACCTCGTATTCGGTTCCGTCACTTATGGGAGTTGTAGTGACTCTGTCAATAGCCATAATTTCCAAGGGGATAGGAACCGACCAAGATTCAGTGCTAACTCGTGAATGTATAGTCAATCCAGCATCAAAAACAGAACCTGCTGGAATCATGGCTCCGGGAGGATTCACAGTAATGTCAACGACTCTACTTTGGCCAACAGCAAGTGTTCCAGTTGAGCCATGAGATGACCCTTCGAAAGCGCCTAGTGAATCCAAACCTAGATGCCAACCTGCAGGTGAACTAAGTTCTACATCATATGTTTGTGGCCCATTACCTTCATTGGAAACATAAACTTGGATTTGGGTTTGAGAAATTGGACTGACTGATATTTGCCCAGTTGTAATTTGTACATCTGCAGCGGAAAGAACTGGAACCTCAAAATATACATTTAATTCAGATTGAATATCGTTTTCAACGTCTGTTCCTGTTAGTGTCATAGCATAAGTTCCAGGTTGAGGAGGAGCAGGATGGATTAGTGTAAATCCAATTTCTACAGACTCGGCTTGAAGTAAATTGAATGTGTTTGAAGTGAAAGAGTAGAACCAATCGAATTGAGCCCCATCACTAATCCGGACTGGAGCAGTGGCAGAAATTGTTGCATTAGTTTCGTTAAGTCCCGTATTTGTCATCAGAATCTGCCAAGAAGTAGAACTGTCATCAGCCTCTTGCAATGTCTTGAAAGATTCGTCAGTAGTTAACCTAACACCAGGGGCACTGATGATAATCGTCTGCGTGAGTATATTATTCAGTTCATTAGATTCCTCAACCAAATTATTTGGGTCAATGTGGAATGACAAATCAACTAGACCATCTGTAGTTGGAGTCCAATTCCATTCTACCTGTACTGATTCACCTGGCGTTAGAGAAATAATCTGGGTGGAAATTAGACTACCATCGGCGCGGGCCATGACTTCTAATTCTGGTACCGAACCTGCGCCTATGTTCTCGACGGTAACGCCAATCTGAACATTATCGCCTATCTGTGGTATTGGTGGATTTAGAGATACATCAGGAGAGAATGTTGGCTCAGGTTTCAGGTCATTGACATTAACACCTCGTACCGCAATAGCATAGGATTGCCATGCTCTACTTCCTCCGTGGTAATCATCTGTAACTCTCACCGTCCAAGTACCCACTCCTGCATTATCCACAAGTACAACCTCGACATTGTTGGTATCATCGAAGTTACCGCCTGCGATTGATTTACCAGAGTTGAAAACATTCCCTTTGAATGCGGCTCCATTGGGATGAATAACCTCTAGATTTAGGTCGTTTCTCAATTGGTTAGTAGATTGGGAAGAACCGGGATAATCTGACCAAGCCAGAACCACTTTGAGTGGTTCAGCGCCTCTTGTAATTTCAAATGTGTATTCATTTGTTTGACCTGAGGATATTCGACTTCTATCGTCTACAAATATCCCCTCATCACTATCAGGAATCAAGGAATTAACAAGATTAACTCTACCCCAACCCTCATCATCATTCGGAATATCACGGGCACCCATATCTTCTGCCCCTAAGATGAGTAGCGCCTTGACAAGTGCACCTTGAGGGGCAGGTCTGTTGGCAACCTCGATGAGATACTGTCGAACAAGTATCGCAGCACCGGCAACTGCAGGAGTGGCCATTGAGGTTCCACTGTATTCGATGTAGTAGTTGTTTGACCAAGCATTTTGGTCAACAGACTGAGCTTCTTGAGAAAGACAGGAACGCACTCCATCCCCAGGACCAACCACATCGGGTTTCAGTCGTCCATCATCGGTTGGACCACGGCTGCTCCAGTAATACATCTCATCTGGAGAACCACTGTAACGGTTTTTGTGACCACCGACCGTTATGACATTCTTGGCGGTTCCCGGAGGTGACACCCCGTCGAATCTTTCATTGCCGGCTGCGAAAAGAACTGTCATTCCTTCATGATTCCAATATTGGTCCCAAGTAGAAGTGCGATCATCTGCATCCTCAGATTGAGTTGAATAAGAACCGAATCCGCTCCCCGCACCCCAACTGTTTGTATGAAGGCGAGCACCAGAATTGTAGGCTGAGTTCAGCATACTATTGATTCCGTAGCTGTAAAGCGCACCGGTGTCATCATCTTCCATAGCTTGGAAGTACAATTCAGCCCCTGGTGCTACCCCCTCGTAGGAACCACTACTTCTCATTCCAGAACCAAGTACGGTACAGGCTACGTGTGTTCCATGACCGTCAGATAAATCCGCTGTAGAGGAGTCACCCGGTGTGACGGAAGTCCGTTCTGAAATACGATTATTAAAATCGCCATGATCGTGGTCTATTCCAGAATCGCCAACAGCAATAATCTGACCTGTACCATCAATATCGGTTATGAAAAAAGACTCCACCGAATCTATTCCCATGTGGTTACGGGCATTATTATTCTTGAGTTCAAGCACTGGTAAAGGTGCTACGTATGCAACGGCTACATGTTGCATCATCATTCCTAAATTGGAAAGATCTATTTCCCCCCAATAACGACCTTCCTCTGGGCTCCATGGATCATTAAGCCAGATTTCGGCTACCTCATCAAGGGAACCTTCCAGACCAATTCCAGGTTCCATCTGCCTGCGTAACTCATCGTTCTTCCAGCCGAGAATTTCTACCATGATTGAGCCCTCCTCCACCACAGTTAGTAATGGATGAACAAGAATTCCAATAGGGACGGGGTGAACCGAAACAACCACTGGATTTAGTTTCAAATTTTGTAAATCTATTGCAGAACCCTGTACGAGAAATCCAGAAGGAGGAATAGTCGTACGAATTTCCACCGATTCGGTTGATTCGATTGCTAAGCGTGCATCCCATATTCCTTCATTACCGTCAACGATAACCATGGCTAAATCTTCCCGAGGTTGGGAAAGAGACTTGGATAAATGCACTGATGGAATTAGACCATGTTCAGTAAAAATTCCAATACTGGAATCCGCAAAATTTTCACGAATTCTTTCGTATCCATGGGACACCTTGGGAGAGCCTAAGTCCTGGATTGAGTCGGGATCTGAAGGAATCTCTACTCTCTTTGCTATGGGCTCCAATCTCTCGATAGTGTCCTCTGTGTCCGTGAATTGGATATCGGAGGCTGGTATTAGAGAAATTAGGAAAATTCCAATCAACGTTAGCGCGATTCTCTGCCCCATGAGTCAACCCCCAATCGAATTGGCTTTCAGTATTAGGGTGGAACGTATGTCTAATTCACGACCTATGGTCGTGTCAAAGGAAATGCATTGGTGCCGCATAAGTAAACATCTCCATAGTCCAGTCGCCAACATTGTAGGTCCATCTTTCACTATATGTCTCACTACGATATGTGTATTCTAAAAGAATCTCAATAGTGTAATTTTCCCAAACCGAGGCCCCAGGAGCAACCAATTCTAAGTCGTCCCCAGCAATAGAGGTATGAGCTGCAATCTCATCAGTCTCATAACTAGACCTCGCTATTTCGTTACTATCATCATCAAGAAATCTAATTTCTAAAGATACATCGGTAATTGAACGTGAACCTTTGTTGTCTAATTCGACCAATACTACATGACCAACTGGCCCCTGTAAGTATACAACATCAACCGAAGTTCGATCATAAGGAACCAACCAGGTTCCAATTATCATAATTCCACTCAGGATAAGTAAAACTGCAACTGAGGCGAAAATTACCCTACTAGGCCTTACCTTCTCTACACGTTCACCAACAATTTGTAAAATTTCATGGGCTTTCTCAGTAGCAGCATCCGTTTCTTCAAATTCCTCGGATGCTGTTCTAATTTTATCCATCAATCCCAAATTAATCACCTCCTAGAAAAGTTGCGGCAAGAGTCAAAACTCCTGATGAAAATGGTTCTGGGACAATAACGTGATGAGTATCTCCTTCGAATCCAGGTATCAAATTAAGGAGAGACAAATCAGATGCTAGACCGTTAACCCCTATGCTTGTTCCAGTAGGTACTCCACCTGTGGTTTGTGCGTCTAAAAGAACACCTCTCAGGTCAAACGTTGTATCAAGGACATCAACCTCAGCCGATGCTCTTGCCGATGCTACAATCTTCCCTCCCTGAACGTCTTCTAATTCGATTATACTGTAAGGCCCCACGACCTCTACGACATGGATGGTAGCACTACGCAAATTTTCACCCAAAGCCTCCATTTCTTCCAAAAAAACTGGTGGAGTAGTAGGTATATTCGTAGCCCTAAGGTAAATTCTTTCCACACCATCACCACCACTGCGAATGGCTAGTCCATAATCCGAAGTCGGTTTAATTTCCATTCTATCCGCTAAATTTTCGGCAAGCATGATTATGTCACCTCGATTGTTTATCGCACGGCCACTTGCTTCGATATACAGATCCATCCCTGAATCGGAAGCGGAGAAATCCAAAATTGGTGTACCTTGGAATGCTAAACTCTTGGTGATATCATAATCCAAATCCGCTTCTGTTGTCAGATTGATTGAGTCCGGTACATCGGTTAGGAATATTGTTGCTGGCCACCAAGTGCCCTCCATCCATTGCATCTGTTGCAGCATTATGGAATCGACAGCGGGTCCGTCTCTCCTATATTTCTCAGGAACTGTCATATCCATGGAAACTGTTGTCCCTAGACTTGCTTGCAAATCGATAGATTCTGGTATGTCATTGATTAACATCTCAGTTCTTGCTCCTGCATCTCTATTGATTAGTTCAGCATGAATCCAATCTAATCGGTTTGAAAGAACAAAACGAGTTGAAGTTGTAACCTCAACTATTCCTCCAGAGGTCTCCGAGATAGAGAATTCAGAATCGATTCCAAGGGTTGTTGCTTCACCTACAGTCAGACCTTGAAGTGTCAGCATCAAATCTTGTCCATTCACTCCCTTTGTGTTTATGATGAACTCTCCTCTAGCAGGAAGCCAACCCTCCAAACCCAAGGCAATATCCCAATCATCGCCATTAGGTTTCGGCATTCTGCTTACAGAGATATCAATCAATGGAGGTAAGTTTGGTATCCAGCCTCTAATATGGAATCCATCTGAAATTCCGCTTGGGGCTGCATTCATTGCTATACCGTGAACCCAAGCGGGTTCTTCCGCAGTACCATTTCCTTGACTTGCCTCAAAAATTAGGTCAAAGTCACTATCTGCAGTCAATTCCAGTCCATAGGCAAAAGAACCATTTCCAGAATTTGAGGCTGTTGATATTTCACTAGTAACTCCTGATAGAACCGTGTTAACTGAACGACCTAAGTCTGCAAAGCCCCCTAAGAAAAATGCCACTCCAGATACTCCTTGTGAGGTGTTTAATTCTGGAATAACCAAATTATTTCCAGCGTCCGCACCAGTAGGGATATCGACAGAGATGTTTGATGGAAGTGGATCAATTAGAACCAGTGCAGAAAGGCCGCCTTCATCTTGAGTTGGAGCATGATCGACATTGATGCTCATTGGACGGTTTCCTGCCACTGTCATGAAGGCCGTGCCTTGTCCCAGCGGACCAGTTGCTCCAACTTCAATTGGAGCTCTCCATCCAACCTCTTGAAGTCCAGATATTCTGGTAGAAATAGTTGAAGTGCCGTCATTTGGTTGGTGATGGAAGAGGAAATGATCACCACTCATCGTCACCGGATCTGTCGCATTTGTCAACTGTGCATGAATAGTTGAAATTGGAGTTGACGAGGACCATTTCGTTATGTCTCCAAATTCGGCGACAAATTCGGCTGGGACATCTAGGATATGAGCAGCCTGACGTTGGCTCCCTTCGATACCGGTGTAACTAATCCTGTCGATAATCGAACTAGCTGAATAGGTTGTTAATTCTGGTGTAAGAGTAGCCGTTACATTATCAGGTATGTCCGAAATCCAAACTCCTTGATGTGCAGCATTTTCAAGATTTGATGGCTCATGATCAATATAGAGGAAACTGAAAGCAGATTGGGATGATGTATGAAGTGAGAAAAATTGCGAATCTTCGTCAATATCGTCAACTAGAGTGAATGAACTTAAGCCGCTGAACTGTAAACTTGCTGCAACCTCAACTAAAGGTGTTTGAGGTCCATTTCGTCCCTGAACTACATCTAATTCCCTGTCCTTGGACAAAATTAGATGATCTCCTGGCATTGTTGGATGCGGGCTTGATCCGATTTGTAGGCCAACCTCTGATATAATCTGGGCTTCTCTATCTATCCTCCAATTATCATGCATCAATAGGTGAATTGATTCTCCAGATAGGCCGCCAGAACCACCCACGCCTCCACCGATAACATCCACTGTAGCCGAAGGAATGTCGTTAAGAATTGTTCCAATATCAAGGAAAAGGTCAACTATATTTATCAGAGCAATATCCAGTATTCTTGAGAGAAAATCTAGATTTTGGCCTGAATCTAGGCCTGAATCTGCACTTTCAGTATCTCCTAATTGAAAAGAGCCGAAGAATACTATCGCTGTTGGGATTTCTTTGGCTGTAATCTGAATCCTTCTATGATCTGTATCTGATCCGCCTCGTTTCATCCATGAATGGTATTCTACTGATTCTATTGATTGAGCCGAGCGAAGCAAAACCAGTGTATTTGGAGGATTAGCAGGATTCACTGGTAGGCTAGGGTCGTCAACATTCTGTGAATTGTCTCTAGTGAAATTCTTTATCCCAATAATCAAACCTAAACGACTGGGTTGGCCTCCTGGTAACTGAGGTTGAGATTTGGAACCTAGCATAGTGAATATCCTATCGATTTCCTCAGAGCCTAGACTGCCCGCAGGCATACCTCTGAACCAACCAGAAGAGTCTGTCGAATTACCATAATTACCATCAGAATTTTCTGGAGGAACCTCAGAACGATTCTCATGGAAGTGGATATGCAAATCCGCTCTTTCATCTGCCCAATATTCTAGTGTATCCAACCCGTTTTCTCCTAAATTTCCAGTTCCGTCCGCAAGGGTACTATCTGTTCGTATTGTCACATCTACAAATTGAGGAAGTATCGTGGCTAATCGATTTGGATGGATTGCGGCTTCGATATATGCCACCTCCCAAACATCTCTATCGTCTTGGGAATCTGGGGGTGAATAGTGAATGTAACCAAATCCTGCGGTAACACCGCACGAAATCTCACTTGAAGGTAGGCTTGTCAATTCTATTGGAGAGTATCTATCTGGACAGTTGGTTTGTCCTGAATTGTCGATTGATATTTGGTATGGAGATGAGATTGAAGCGATTGATACTCCAGACTCATCACCTCCATTGAAGACTCCAAATGTTAAGGCGTTAACAATTGAAATTACTAGTTCCGAACCAGCGTTACCTATATCGAAGTTAATTCTTTCAAGACCAACACCCAATGTAAAATCGTACGGAGTATGGGTAAACTTAGAATCAATTATCCAAACGTATGACTCTCCTTCATTCAGTACTCCATCAGAATATGCAAATGCCTTCAGAATACTGACTTCTAATGTTTGTAAGTTATCCCAATCTGTATCTGTAGTGCTTGAATCAAGCACACTGACTCTGTAATCTAATTGTGCCGCAGCAGAAAGTGTAGTACCCGATAATTCAATGTCATTCAAGTTGACAGTAAGTCCAACCTGAATATCGTCGTCACCATCATCGTCAATATCCATCTGATGCAACAAGAATTCGGTTTCTGGATCTAGTAAAGATAGCAAACTGGTTAGGAATGTAATCGATTCAGACTGTTCAATGACATTACCATCGACATCAACATAACGAGTCCAAATAACATAATCAGTCAAATTAAACAAAGTTGACCAAATCGTTCTGACCTCTCCAGGTGGCCGACTATTCTCATCTGTGAGAATGATGTAAGGCTCTGGATGAATTACTGAAGGAGGAGCGGTTTCTACAATAGAGACGTCGTCCAACGCCTCATCGATATCATGCAATGGATCAGCTACCGAGGTGCCCTGAACCCCTACCCTTACTTGATCTAACAAAGGCCCAGCGACACTGCTTACGCTGTCACCAGAAATCACCTGCTCTTTCATCTCGAGTACTTGCTCCAATTCATCAAGAATAGCGAAGTCCCTTGACTCAATTCTAGCATCGCCACTACCAGTGGCTAATGGAGCAATTGTAGGAAGAAAGAACAGAATAACCAGTAAAAGAGGGAGAGAAATTCTAGCCCTTTCTGGAGGACGAATCAAGCGCACTGAACCGTTCTCCATAGCCGCACCTCTATGAGGTGCGATTTAGGGTCTTGGGCGACAAGAGTCACTAAATTGGCTTATCCCATTGGTTTGAGTGAAATTCGGCCAAGGTAGTTCAAGAAAGACGAACAGTCTCAATCGCACCACAAGAAGGGCAGGCAGTTCTTGCAATATCATGACCTTCTGGTAAGGTCACCTCAAAGCGTTGTTGACATTGGCTGCAATCCTGTTGCACAACCCGAGATTGAGGTGTATTTTGTTGATTCTCATTGCTATCTTCCTCAGTTTTTTCTTCTTCCAACTCATCTTCTGGAGCAGGTGGTTCAGGAAGAGGTTCGCTTTCAGGGACCGGGGGTGTAGGTAGGTCATCATCGCTGCTTAAGTCTTCCAAATCGATTTCAGATTCTGGAGGCGGAGGTGTAGGAAGAGGCTCATCTACAACACTATCTGATTGGTCAGGAGACCATACCTCTTCAGAAATTGCTTGTGAGTCATCATGTGAATACTCAACAGGCTCTTCTGCAACTGAGTTTTCATCATCGGAAAATTCTGCGAGAAGTTCTGAAGCCGGGCTGGATACATCAGATGTTGTCTCAGGCTGGGAACTACTCATTAGAGCCTCGAGGTCTAAATCATCCATCACTTCATCACCAGCTACTGTTGATTCGGGATTGGAATCACCTGACATGCCTGTTGCGAACTGACCAAACTGTGAAGTCGTAGACATTGAGGTTGGTTGATCTAAAGTGGTTGAACCTTGTCCATACATCGCTTTTTGTTCTTCAACTGTTAATTCCCTAGGCTTCTCTTCCTCAGCGGCGTTTTGTTCTTCGAGAAGTGCTTCTAATCTTGCATTTGACATCCTACGCCAAGTAATCATTCCAACTATTGCGATGATAATTAGTAAACCTAGGAATATCCCTACTCCAATCATCAATGGACTGAAGCCAGTTCCATCATCAGATGATGACCGAACTGTAACGAAATATGTGATTTGGGTAGACACCCCTCCTTCATTGACAACAGTGCAGACAACTTCGAATGTGCCCTTTTGATTGAAAATCTGAGTTATTGAAGAACCACTCTCATCGACATCATTATTTTTTATTCCATCTAAGTCACTATCGGTATTTACATCCAAATCCCATGAATAAACCAGAGAACTGGATTCCTCGTCTATTGCCTCAGCGGTGAAGGTAAACGGCTGACCAAGAATCACTGATACCTCTTCTGTTTGCCTTGGAACTAATGGAGGTGTTGAATCATATAACTCAACATTAGCACTTTTCTCGGTGATTTGACCTTCTTTATCGGTTACTCGTATTGTAACTTCATGGTTACCAGCCGTGTAACTTGAATCGAAGCGGAAAGTGAAAGTCTTTCCATCTTGCCAATTGACATCATTATAGCTATCAATCACTACATTGTCAACGAGCCATTCAACACTCGAAATACCCCAATTATCGTTAATATTTGCAGTAAGTAGAAGTTCGTCATCGAAATCCTTGCGAATGTTATCGCTAACCGACATACCGACCTCGGGTGGGCTAATATCTTGAATTGAGGTATTGAGGAAAACTGTTGCACTTCTATCATCTTTCGATACTACCCTAAGGCCAATTATTACTTCAGCAGGCTCGTCCCAACTTACAGTTACTAACGAGCCTGAAGTTTCGAATATTCCATCACCATTAGTGTCCCATTGGAAGCCGGATTCACTATCGATTTGATTTGATAGATTTGGTGTGTTTGAGGCATCCAGAACAAGCTCCGCTCCAACATCGATTGTAGAGAGCGACGAGGCATTGGTAATCGTAGGTTGTAAAGTTGGAATTAGATCCATTACTACAGTTGTAGCAACAAATCCAGTCCCTGCACCTCCATTCGGAGGACCTGGACGATTATCGGCGACAAGATACAAGTCTTTACCTGCATAATCAGAATTCACTGACCATGAGATAGTTCGTTCACCGGTTACCAATAACATGTCTGCATTATTGTCATCCATTCCATTAGCGGTGGTACCTTCATTGTAAAATTCCATCTGAGCATTTGTCATCAGGAAAATATCTGGCGCTCCTTGCATGGTAGTTACGAAAATATTCACTTGAGTGCCTTCATCTAGAACCATAGGGCCTGCTACAACAGAATGGCCTCCACTTTCTAATCTGACAATTGTATCAACGACTCCAAAAACTGGGGTTTCAACCTCTTCTATGTCAAGAGTGACCGAGGCTAAATTTCCACCCTGGGCTCCATTTCCTTGATCTTGCGGGTGAGCCATGTTATCGATTACAAGATACCATCGGGTGTCTCCTCTATCATCCGGGGCGGTCCAATGCCAAGTTCCATCGCCTTGGAATGATTCGAATACTGAGTCGGAATGCCATACAGAATCCAAACGATAATTTTGTTCGTTTTGATAGACAGAAATAGAGCTAGCTGAAAATAAGAGAATATCAATCGAGGAATTTGTGCTTAAATCAAACGATAGTGTATCGCCCGGTGATAATATTCCAAGGTCTACTCTAACACATGCCCCATCATCTATGTTCCAGTTTGCTGGAACCATCTCTAAATCAGCGGGTGTACAGGAGATTACCCCCTTTGCATCAGCCTGAATTACAGGGGCTGAAGAGGTCAAAAGAATCAGGACCAACAGCACAGCGGAACCGCGACGCATTACGTAAGGCGTTCACCCTCACCTTTTGAATCGTATCGCATTTCCGTTTGGAAGAATATCGCTTATTTTGTGGACAATTAATCGTTAATTATCCTTAGGAATTGGAGTTGGTGGGAACCAACGAAGTACTAGCACATCCCCGACTGAACGTACCCAATTCCATGGCACTGCTAAGTGAATTCGACCTTCGACTAAGTCTGCAGGGGGGTCGGCGACAAATATGTGAGTACACGCCCAAGAATCTGTATCAATGACTGTATCATGAACGGTTCCAAGCAGCCGACCATCGGGAAGGATGACTGGTAAATCCCGAATTAGACTGACTTCGCTCTCCGCCATCGAAGGCCTCCGCTATGAAGCAAGAAATCAAGTTAGCCCCGAGAAGGATTACTTTCCGAGGTTCTTGTTAGCCTTCAAGGATGGGCGGAGTTTCTCAGCACCCTTACCCTTGTTGTACAATCCACGGCCACGCTTGCCAGCACTGGTTTTTCCTCTGAA
>DAOJ01000036.1:0-448 GCA_002502365.1 Euryarchaeota archaeon UBA106 | reverse complement strand
AGCAATCCAACCTAATTGCTTGTCAGCCTTGATTGCTGGGTGATGTGGGTCGACCATGATTACTTCGAAGAATTTGTTCTTTCCATCTTCGCCAACCCAGTATGAGTTTAGAACCTCAAGATTAGGGTAGCGCTTGCTTGTTCGCTCTTCAGCAATTCTTTGAATGGACTTGGCCATGGTGATTTTCTTGATACCAGCCTTTGATGGCTTTCTCTTCATGTGGATCTTACCCTTTCGTAGTCCACCACGCCTTACGCGTGTGCGCACTACGGTAATTCCCTGCTTTGCTCTGTAACCAACGCGGCGAGCTGCATCTAAGCGGGTTGGGCGCTCAATTCGCTGGAAAACTGGTTCGCGCCTCCAGCCGGCCATTCTATCACGGCGAGCTGCTGCTGGGATGTTTTGCTTAGGCTGCTTCCAAACTGAACCTAGGTGCTTCATGACTCCC
>DAOJ01000078.1 GCA_002502365.1 Euryarchaeota archaeon UBA106 | reverse complement strand
GATAGAATTCCTTCGCTGGAAGGGCTAATGTCCCAATCAACTTCTGGTAAAGTGCGATCGAGGATTAGTGGGTATGTGTATTGATTAGTGTTATTTGCCCAATCAACTAATTCGACCTCTAGGTGATATCCACCATCACTTATGTTGTTTAGGTCGAGTAAGAATGGTGTGTAAAATTCAGTATTAGAAGGAAAACCCAAATGCTGTTGAGTAACAAAATGGGATGGGCCAACTTTACAGTTTTCAATGACAAAATCATTTGTGTTGGAGATTAAGTCTAGGCAGATTGACTGAATATCGGGCGTTACTTCGAAAGATAATGCAGAATTTGTAACATTAAGGGTTGGCCCTGACCAAGACCAATTATCGAATAGATGCATGGAGTTTTCAGATGAGAAAACGGACGAGAAAATTTCAGGCTTGGTCGAATCCAATACCACCTCAAACGACCTATTGAATTGATTGCCTGCTGGATCTGAGACGCTGAAAGAAAATGTATTGTTACCATTCACTAGGTAGCCACTTTTCGGTATCATGGAAGGATTGTTCCAATTCAATTCCTGTGACTCATCAAGATTGATAATTAGATTAGATCCCCCACTTGAATTGGTTTCTAGAATCTGACCATTGTACGATAATTCAGCATCCCATTCCGTCAGTATTGAGATATCAAGTAGTGATTCACTTGTAATAACTGGAATATCCGAGACGAGTAATATTGGAGCTGTCGTATCGTACTTCACCGATAGCCAATCCAACTCTTGGCGGCCTGATATATCGGCAATATTGGCGACATAGTCATGCCATTGCTCAGTAGCTGGTAGAGTTGCATTAATCCAAATCTCTCTGAATGTCAAATTTGTACTATGATTTCCTGAATTCCAAGTTGACGTGATGTCCATCGATGATAGATTCGACAAAGTGGCTTCAACAGTTGTAGCATTAGGGACTGTTGTATTGTTATCCAAGCCAGCCCATGTCAAATCAGACAAATTAAATCCGCTACCAATATCCTTTGCGTGTAGCGAAATTGGTAAAACAACATTAGTTTGAGTTAGGTTTTCAGGTGTAACAAATTCTAATTCCGGCTCTAAATCTACTAATTCATAGATGAATGGCATTGTAATTTCGACTCCACCTTCAAGTGCAACTTCGACATGACCTTCCCAGTACCCTTCTGCAGGTGGCATATCATAATCTACGAGGAATTCAATCGCAGTGGATGGTATTGCACCTGCTAAAGTATCAGAACCATTCGGCCATTGTGAATTGATTTGGCTTTCATTCAAGGATGTGGCATTCAAAACTCTAAGTGAAGTACCTGCAATTATTTCCAAATCGAGCCAAAACTGAACAGTTTCACTAACCGACCAGCCATGGACTGCAACAGAGTAATTTCCGTCTTCTGGCGAGTCAATTTCTATGCTCTCAGAACTGGTACTACCCCAAGATTTTGCTAATTCTTCACCAGATTCAAAGAAACCATCTTCGTCATCATCTCTGAACAAATATAAGTCCAAATCTGCTTCTTCATAGGCATCGATTGATATGCTTAATTCTGTGGCATTTTCGACCGAGAAATTATACCACCATGAAGCAGACATTTTATCATTAGATGTGTCTTGGTAAGCCGTTTCGTTATCAAAATAGATTGGTTGAGTCCAGCCAAATGATTCTACACTTTCCAGCGGTATTGGAACAGTTGAAACAACATAGATACCCTCGGTCCCATTTGCTTTAGACCAATCTGTAACGACTTTATGGAATCCAGATTGTTCCGCTGCAACATAACCAACTGAGATGTTCAATGGATTGTCATTTGTAGAAACTCCATGAAGAGCAGTGTGTAAGGCCATTTGATGCAATCCAGCAGATACAGGAACCGCAAACACCTCTCTTGACTCTCCTGTATAAGTTCCCCAATCATGACGCCCTGAGCCTCGATGATTGTTTGTCGAACGCTCTTCTATGTAGAAATTCGAGTCACCATAAGCTTCCGGATCTTCATCTTGATATTCATGAGGTTTTTGAGACATCCATAATACATCGATGTCCGTGTATGGATTATCATCCCAATTTACGTCAATTATTGCAGTTCCTCCTGTATCTAGAGACTCGGGCCAATCAACAGTCATTATTCGCCAATCGCCAGATTCGGCTCTCCAATTCCATCTTTGAGCCCCAGATATCCACGCTTCATCGTAAAGCGTCTGATTGTTGACATTACCATCCAGTGGGCGAGCAGTGATGTCGATAGGTGCTGTATATGGGACATTAGTGACGATGGGTAGAGTTCGCTCATTAATCACAAGGCCGTGTTGATGTAGCCCAGGTTCAGCATCCAATGGCACTGATACCGTAAAATTGTAGGAAATTGTCGAATTAGCAGGGAGGGAGCTTGGAGGGCCAATCGAATGAAAAGTGCTAATCCAACTATCAGAGACAGCTGCAAATGCAGTCCAATCCCATTCAATACTGACATTTTCAAGTCCAGAAGGAGATGCATCCCTTCTTGAGACACCCAGGAACAGTCCATCCCCCATGTCATCAAATGGCAAACCAACCCTCAGTTCTGCTTGGGGGCCGTGCATGTACCACTCTGCGTACTCATCAAATTCAGAAGATTCCGTCCAATCCACATCATCTACCATTGAATCATTATCCTCGTCAGCGACCCAGATTCCATCACCATCATTGTCACTCCAGCGGTATAATTTGAGTTCAATGCGCTCGTCAGATGAACGGTCCAAATCACCATCAAACGCTGCATATTCGATGACTGCTCGTGCTCTAATCAAATTTGTATAGGGGTTTAATTGGTAACTTGTATTATTGACGTGGATTGGAATTAGTAAGTCAGGCCTGTCGCCTTGATAACCGTCCCAAGTATTGTTTTCTCCGCCACTACTGCCATCTCCAATGCTAAGCCATTGGCCTACTTCGTGAGCGATTGCTTGGTGTTTCTTGCCAATTACTGTAAAGGGAATTGGACGTTCACCGTGATTTGTAAGTTCAAAAGATACCGTTTGTGATTCTCCCGGATAAATCACGTTGATGTTTGCATCTCTGTGCTGTCCTTGGAAAGTACCAGTCATCCATTGACTTGGAGTGAATGAAAAGGTTCCATTCTCTCCATCTATTGCAGCAGTAGATCTACTGGCGTTGAACCATCCGCCTCCTTGTACAAAGGGGTCATACCCTCTATCATCAGCAGTTGATAGAATGAAGTCCCTAAATGGTTGAGATTTTGGCAATTCGCCGTAATTTTCCACCCATGCCTGCTCCACTACAGCAAGCAAACCTGCCGTAATTGGGGTTGCTAGGCTTGTACCACCCCAGGTACTAGTCGCACTATTTCCATCATCCCTTAGGTTCAATGGAACATCACCTGTAGCAGACCATCCAACTGCTACAATATCCGGATCCATCCTTCCGACTATATTCGGACCTCGATTGTTCCAAGGTGCACTTTGCCCCCAAAGCATATTCGTACGACTCGAAAATGCACCGACTGAGAATATACCTTGTGCGGCGCCTGGGACTTTCACAGTTCCATAACCATGGCCGCCATTACCAATTGCAACTGCGTAATGTGTTTGGTTATTGTATATCCTTGTCAGCCAATCAAGATAGAGAGAATAAGAGTCGGCCCCTGAGTCGTCTATACTAGAATATCCAAATGAAAAAGAGCCGATGTGAGCCTGATCATCCCAAGTTGATGGCTCTCCATCATTCCCCTCGGCAATCCACCTCCACCCATCCAATGAGTGGCCTCCAGAGTAGTGATTGCCTATGCTTGCTATGGTCGCATTTGGCGCCATCCCCAAAACGGCTCCATCATTGACCTGTGCTTGAGCAGCGACAGCTGAAGCACAAAGCGTACCATGACTTCCTGAATCTAACATAAACAATGTCAGATTTCCTGCTCCTGCGATTCGATTGGAATATCCGTGACGACCCGCGTATATATCGCCATAAGGAACCCCGCTAGAGCCATCAGATATCCAATATAATAGACCAGCGGACACATCTCTTATTCCGTCTCCATCTTCATCCAAACCGGCGGTCTCATTACCTTTCATCATCCATTCATCGTCACTGAAATTACCATTGCGATTCACATCAGGTATGACAACATCATAACTACCATTGGAGATTGAATCAATAACTAAAATTGGGATATCACCGCCCATTTGATTCCGAAGTGTTGAATCCGGATGTTGACCCAAATGATACACACCTGATCTAGAACTAGGGGCTCCCGAAATATCGTATCCCGAGTCATCCAATACTCCATCAGAATCATTATCATAATCTAGAATCGATGTGTCTGCATACCATGATTCACCCCTAGATGGATATGCTTGGCCGTTTACCATCCAATGATACATCGAATTGTGGTCAAACATCAATGGCCAGCCATCGTATTGGCTTCCGTCTCGTATTCGCGCCTGAGTTCCATCCAAATCCGGATGGGCGAAATCAACTCCTGTATCTGCGACTGCAACTACAATCCCGTCACCTGAGTACCCTCTTTGCCAAGCATCTGTGGCACCATGAATTTCACCTGAGCGAACCGATTCCGGTTTCTTCATATCTTCCCCGAGGGGCGCTATATCATATGGCTCAGGTGAATTTTGAGCATCCAATACCCCAATAATTCCTGGGATTGAAAATATTTTATGAAAAATATTAGCATCTAACCAGAAAGTCCTGTGGTCAATTTCTCCGTCAGAGGTTTCAGTAGATACAAGTTTTTGTCCGTCAAAAGCAATAACCTGTTCCTCTAATTGGTTATGTTGATTTTGCCAATGATTCAATTCCCTCAATGAATATGTGATTACTGTGATTCTGAGATTTTCCTGACCTGAATTTACTCGTTCCCATAAACTAGGCTCAACCCATGGATCAGGATTAAGTGAGGTATCGAGTAATCCACTGGAATAATCAAATTCTCCTGAAGGACTATCTATTGCTTCTGACGTTTCATCTAACTGATAATCTCCTATCCCATAAGACATGCTTGAGGTCAACATTAGCAGGACAAAGGTCACCGCAATTTGCTGACGCATGACCTGTTTGCAGCAAACAACTCTATTGTAGTCTGCGGTTTCACGGCCCGTCAAGTCCAAAGCGGTTACACTAAACCGCCACACCATAGTCCCGTAGTGTAGCGGTCCATCATCTCAGGTTTTGGTCCTGGGGACCCTGGTTCAAATCCGGGCGGGACTACCATCAATCAAGACCGTTCATTCTTCTATTTTTTCCGGCATTCGAGCCAAATCTCGAGTGATGTTTTTCTGATGAGATTCCAATGTTCCGCCACCGATTTCAAGCAGCTTTGCATCTCTCCAAAGTCTCTCAACAGTGTATTCCCCAACATATCCGTACCCACCCATTACCTGAATTGCTCTATCTGCGATATTTTTCGCAGCAGTGGTTCCGAATAGTTTCACACCATCTGTGTCTAACCTGTTTCCTGACTTTGAGAGGTCCGTATTTCTTGCAGTATCATAGATGTAGGCTCGCATTGCCCGATATTCAGCCCAAGACTCACCAATATGGCGCTGAATTTGTCCAAAGTTCCTGATTTCTTGACCAAATGCTTCTCGCTCACTGGCATATTGATTCATAGCAGCAAGTGACCTTCGGGCAATTCCTAAACCCATTGCTGCAAGCCCTATTCTTTCCAACTCTAGATTGCGCATCATATGGATCATCGATTCACCGGGTGCGCCAACGATGTTTTCAGCAGGAACAATACAATCGTCGAAGACCAATTCTGCGGTATTCGACGCCCTCATGCCTGATTTATCGTAGATTTTTTGGCCCACGCTGAACCCTGGCATGTCCTTTTCCACTAGGAAGGTAGTAACTTCAGCACGACCCTTAGAATCTGTCCCAGTTCGTGCATACAACCAACACACGTCGGCAGGAGTGCCTTCCTCATCAATCGAGCCATTAGTTATCCACATTTTTCGACCATTAATCACCCAGTCTCCGTCTGCATTTTGTTGAGCAGTGGTTTGCATCCCTAGAACATCTGTACCGTATCCAGGCTCGCTCATAGCCATACAACCAACCCATTCTCCGCTACAGACTTTGGGCAGAATTCTCGCCTTCTGTTCCTCTGTTCCATTGAAAGCGAGATT
>DAOJ01000013.1 GCA_002502365.1 Euryarchaeota archaeon UBA106 | reverse complement strand
GCTGCAAACTTGTCCTTCATGTGTTCTTCTCCCATTGAAACAAAAATATCCGTGTAGATCACCGATGCATTTCTTACAGCTTCTACTGGGTCATTTGTTCCAATGATTTTAGCCCCATTCTTTGAGGCTATTTCTTCACATCTTGCGAGGACATTAGAATCAGGCTCCATACCAACAGGAGTCGCATATTTGACATCGTACCCTAGAGCAAGCCCGGCTAGTGCCAAGTCGTGGAATACATTGTTTCCATCCCCGACCCATGCTATATGTCCCTCCGAATTGGCATGTTCCCGTATAGCCATTAAATCAGCAGCCGATTGACAAGGGTGGTGGAGATCCGATAGTGCATTGATTACTGGTACAGTAGCCGTTCTAGCCAATTCCTCAACATCTGCATGGCCAAAACATCGGTAGGTTATACCATCTAAAAATCGTGACAACACAGCCGCAGTATCTCCAATTGATTCTGATTTACCTAGTTGAATATCATTGGAAAGTAGTGTCAAAGGCTGTCCCCCAAGGCGACTAACTCCAACCTCAAACGAAACTCTAGTTCTTGTTGATGGTTTTTCGTAAATTGAACCTATTGACATTCCATCAAGTGGTTTGAAATCCTGATGAATGGATTCGTCATTTTTGTATTTGATTGCCCAATTAATTATGTCGTCTAAATCATCAATCAAATCATCGATAGCTAGCAAGTCCTTTCTCTCATTGTTGCTCATGTTCAATATCTCCTGCAAATCCATCTCTCATGTCGGCCATGCCGCCAAAAATAGTTTGGGCAAAGGTTAGCATGTCTGCTAAGCCCTCTTCCTCTTCACTGGAAAGTGGTATAAGCCCTGGTTGAATTGCGGCATGTTGCATCATTCTGAGTTGTCCTATGGCGAATTCGGCTCGCGAGGTACTGGAATTTTGGTCCATCGATTCAGCTGCGGATTCCTCGTATAACGCCGCCTCCAAAACATCCAGATTTTCTCCCCATTCAAGAATTTTATCCAACACCTCAGGTTCTAGTAAATCTGCTTTCGAAAGAAAGTTTGCCGTTGGAAGCCCTAGCCTAAAGTGGACGATTGAGGAAAGTAGCATCTGGGATACAAATCCACTCGGAGTTTGTGACAACATAGGGTCGAATAGGAAGGCGAGACATGCTCGACCTTGACCCAAAACCTCTACCAAATGGCTGCTTGCCTCTCGGAATGCGAATAGCTCAACTTGCCCAGGTGTATCAATAACCAAAATATCACCTGAAAGACCTTCAATCTCATCGAAGACATCTAGAGCCTGTGATGCAACTAGGTCGGCAGCAAGAATTTGGGCACCGTTTGGTCCAAGATCATACTCATCCATAACATCGGATAGAGAGACCAAATCCCGTACGTCAAATTCAGGGTCATAATGCACTCTTTCAGCACCTGGATCAAGATTAATTGTCAACACATCAACCTGCAAAAATCGAGCCCAGCGTTGAAATGCAGTGACTAGACTGCTCTTTCCAGCACCAGCTGTTCCCACGACGAATATCACTGGAGGAGTGGTTCCGTCTTGATTGCTCACGAGTCATTGCTGAGAGGAGCAGTAATTCAACCATTCGTATTTTGATTCAGTCCGTAGGACTGTGGGCGAGCAATGGTTAAACCAATCCAAGCCACGTCATGACCTACCTCTGAGGGTGCATCCGCCATGTCCGAGACTCCACCACCACCTCCCGGAATGCCCCCTATCCCTCCTCCTCCACCTCCACCAGGCTTCGGCTTAGATGAGAAAGAGAATGAGGAAAATCTATCGTTAGAGCGAGAGGAGGATACTGCTTCTGATATCGAAGAAATCTCTAAATTAGTAGATGAAATACCCTCTCCAGATGTTACCGAAACACCTCCTCCGCTACCTCCTGGATTAGGTGCCCCTCCGCCACTTCCACCTAACTTTGAGGCTCCGCCTCCACCACCAGCCGGATTGAATATCCCTCCACCTCCTCCGCCACCTGGGTTCTCAGCAATCGAAGAAGAGAATCAAGAACACGAAGATGAAGCGTGGGATGTTGATGAGTTGGACATTCAATCATTCGATGATAGTCTTGCTTCTCTGGATCAGTTAGATGATCAACAAGTTAGTGAAGAAACTCAAGTTGATACCGAACGGACTGCCAAAGATTGGAATGCTGCTTTAGATAGTGCATTTGCAAACGAGGAGGAATCACAAATAGAATTGGAGGAATTAGTCGAACCTCAACCCGCTCTATCCAGTAATCTGCGGCCCTCTGCGGAAGTAGATGCTATCCCCGGGGATAAATTGTATGTGACACTAAAGGAGAAAGAAGAATCAGTACTTAATCCCGATGGGACTGTTAGGCAACAGTCCATAGATGGTGAATTAATTCTTAGAAATTCTAGTCGAAAAGACAGAGCATGGGATATCGAGGTTTTACTGCAAAACACCTCATCCACGGATATAGGCGGTGGAGCGATAAATGTCCGAGAATTAGATGCGACACAATCAACCAACTTACCTTACACCGCCTCTGGACCAAGAATGATGGTTGTTAGAGAACACATTGACACTGAACCTGAAAGACCTCAAGAATCAAGCCTATCTATGGTTTTCTCGGAACACTCTCAAGAGATACTAATCAAAATTACAGTAGAAAATATAGCTCCAGTTAGTTTGAACGACGTTGTTATCCGAAGAGTGATTCCTGAAAATTTTGAATTATCCGACGGGCCAGAATATGATATTAACGAAGGTGAATTAATTTGGAAAATCGGAAGACTTCCAGTAGGGGAAAGTGTCACACTCGAGATACTTCCTAGGGTGACAACAAGGTCTGTTCAACGATTTGCCACAGGAACTGTTAGTGCAGCATATTCCTGTGAGGCAACAGTTTCTCGCACTCAGTTTGACTCTGTCATTTCTAGAGCACGTCAGTTTGGCTATGTTTCCCCTAAAGAGGACGATAGGCCAGATATTTTCCATTGTAAGTTAGTGGTTGAGAATAGGTCATCTTTCGTAGTCAGTTTATCTGGTGCTACAGTTTGGATTGCTGGTCGTGAGGAACCTTTCCTGGAGATGGAGGATATTCGTGAAGAAATACCTCCAGAGGGATTATGGGATTCGATAGAAAAGAGAATAGAAGCAATCGATAAACCAAATTTCACACACGAAATAAATTATTCGATTTTACCGAGAGCTAATGTTGAATCCACTGGTAATATTGAATTAAAGGAAAGGAGTTTCAAAATACTGAACGCAGAAGTGAATAAACAATACAGCATATCTCGAATTCGCTCTTACGTTGCCTCCGATCTAGACTGTCTAACAGTAATCGAAAATACAGGTTCTGCCCCGATCAATGTAATGCGTCTATTAGATGATATTCCTGGGATTTTTGATATTCCCCTTCTAAATCAAATTCGTATTGAAATGGAAGGCTCTGAATTAACGGAAGATCAATACAGAATAGAAGTTGTCGATGGCACTCAACTAGAAGAAGAAATGATTTCCCCAGATTCACAAGGCCATGCATTGAGAATTACAGTAGGAACATCAGCCCCACTGGGATTACAACCAGGCAAGTCATTGACAATTAGTTACCCTCTGCATGCCGATGATCCTTCTCCACAAAATGAGCGTTTAGCGGCCCCAATAAGGGCAGATTTCAGTATGGAACGTTTCGGCCCAGTCGCGACAAGATTTAGTAAGCGAGCACCTCTGATAAAAGTGGTTCATCGCAGAAGGAGATTCTCAACTGGAAAAGAAGTATTTCCAGCGGCGGGTCCTGGCAGGTATGAAATTCTATTAATGTTCCAAAACGATTCCGACAGTGCTCTAGAAGATCTATCTTTACACGACATAGTACCTGGTACATTTGTAATCGAAAAATCAACAGTACGTTCGAACCAGTCTGGCGAAAGGTCCATTGAATTTAGCAAGGAATCTGCAAGAGAGGGTACACACGTAACTTGGCCAATTGGTAGAATAGAGAAACAAGAACGGATAGAAGTTGTTTTTGAGATACAAGGAGATTCTGAAAGTGAATACAAGGTGGCTGATGCCCAAGATTACCACGGTGCTACCTTCGGAGATGAGGTAGACGAAGAGCCAAACCTTCCTGATTGGGTTGATGAGTCAACTAGAAAAATTCTACAACCTCCCACTGAGGACCTTGATGATCAATCAGATTCAGATGATCAAAGCGACCAAGATAATGACCGGGTAGATGAGGCAGACTCAGATGCCAATGTTGACCTTTCAATACCTCAAGTTCAACAGACGGAGGGTGAGGAGTCAGTAGAAATCGAAGACAATATGAAGCATAATGATTTAGATTTGCCAGAACCTGAAATAATTACTCCAGATGTTTGTCCAGTTTGTGGCACAGAGGCATCCGTTGGAGCCTCCTCTTGTGAAACTTGCAGCTTCCAATTTGGTTAATTTCGGCTCACATTACATGTGAGCCGCGCCGAATCCTTCAATTGACATCGTCGTAGAGGACTAAACATGGCGGCACCTGCAAGTCAAGGAGACGCCCAAAGTCAAGCCATGTTAGGCATGATGACTCCAATGCTAGTTTTACTTGGATTAATGATGATTATTTCCTTAAATCCGGGTCTTCGTGGAGCCATGGCGGATGTTGCCGCCACAGTTATTGAACCTACTATCCCTTTCCATTCGGAATATTTCGTACCAACAGTATTCATAATCGGATCTTCAATTATGGTAGTGAATACAATTATTCGGGGATTTTTCATGGACCCCATGACTCAAGTTCACATAGGTCACAGAAATAAACAAATTTCCAAACAATTACGAGAAGCTCAGGTCGAGCGTGACACCGCTAGGGCAGACAAAATGCGCCAACTTCAGATGGAAATTATGCCAGACCAAATGGCAATGCAATCCTCAATGATGAAACCGATGATGTTTACAATTGTTTTCATCATTGGAATATTTAGTTGGATGGAAGCATCTGCAGCTGGATTCAGAGTGAGTTACGTGAGTCTTCCATGGCAACCAATGTGGAGTATGATGGATAGGGTTTGTTGGATATTTCCTGCTTGGGTAATAACATACATAGCAATGAGTGCCCCCCTTGGGAGAATAATTGATAGACATATCAAAATTATCAGATTTTCCAGACATCCCCTTGTTTTGGAAGGTTTGCCCATCCCTGAGCCATTACTTCATTTACTAAAAGATGAAGATAAAAAATCGTCGATTAAAACACGTAAAGGTCAACGCCGTTCGCGTGATGGGCCCAGGAAAAAAGGAAATATAGAATCCAAAAAAGGTGGTAACTTTCATGCAGCTCCTCCAAAAGCAGGTACTGCATGTCCAGATTGCTCATCTACATTAGTAGATAGAACTAGTTCTGGACGATTACGTTGTAGTATTTGTCGTAATGAATGGAGGTAATGCAATGCTCAAAATTACCATCAGTGGGGCCCCAGGTAGTGGCACCTCAACATTGGTTGGGAAAATAAAGCAATCAACTGGCTGGAGTTCATTAAACGGCGGAGAAGTTTTTCGTTCAGAAGCCAAAAGGCGAGGTCTATCTGTAGTTGAATTTAGTGAACTCTGTAAGAAAGATTTGGATGTAGATAGATCTCTTGACAGACTTCTCAAAGATTCAATGAATGACAAAGCCGGCCCAGAGATTATCGAAAGTAGACTGGCAGGGTGGTGGGCCAAGCAACTTGGGATTGAATGTCTAAGAGTTTGGATAAGTACCTCTGATGAAGAAAGAGCGAGACGCGTTCAAAATCGAGAGGGTGGGACCTTCGAACATAGGTTAGCAGAATCTTCTGCTAGACAGAATGCAGATAAGGAGAGATATCGTGTACTATACGATATCGATCTTGATCAAATGACACCTTACAATTTAGTGGTCAATGCAGACAATCTATCTGCCGAAGAAGTTTTTTCCATAGTTAATTCAGCAATTGGGGAGGTCTGAATATGCTAATTCTTGATGAATCAGCAACAACCGATGCAAAATTCGGTTGCGATCCATATGAACGAAATCTTGAGTCTTTATTGGACGCAGGAGTTATTCTAGTCGATAAACCACGAGGGCCGACTAGCCACCAATTAACTGCTTGGGCAAGAGAGATGTTGGGGATACAAAGATTAGGCCATGGAGGGACCTTAGACCCATTTGCAACTGGACTACTTACAATGCTGTGTGGAAAAGCAACCCGTTTGACTGAAATGGTCTTAACCGGAGATAAAAAATACATAGCGATTGTAAAACTGGGACGTCAGATAAATGCAACAGCACTTGAAAAATTATTGAAATCATTAACTGGAGAAATTTACAATGTCCCTCCTCTGGAATCTGCTGTTAAAGTCCGTGTTAGAACTCGTATAATTCATGAAATGAATATTATTGATTCAGATTTAGAATCAAACATTTTTACGATTTCAATTTCGTGTAATGCTGGAACATACATCAGGACATTGGCAAGGGATATTGGGTTGATGCTGGATACTTCTTGTGAGTTAACCGAATTACATAGAGACCAAACGGGGTCCTTCAATCAAACCAATGCTTGCACAATGCAACAGTTGACAGATGCTGTATTTCTTTGGAAAGAACATGATGACGACAGAGCTCTCCGAAGATTAATCGCTCCAGTTGAGTCTATTCTAGGTCATTTTCCTCGAATCGTTGTGAAGGACGGAGCCGCAGCTGCAATTTCGCATGGAGCCGCACTGGCCCGACCTGGTGTTGTCAGTATTGATGATGGAATTGAACGGGGAGATTTGGTAGTTCTGGAAAGTCTGAAGGGTGAGGCGGTCGCCATAGCAGAAACCAACTCAGGGGCAAAAAAGATTGAATCGATGGAACACGGTGAAGTAGCCAGGCCTAGGGTTGTACTGATGCAAACTGGAATTTATCCACAGACCTGGCAAAAAGAATGAGTTTACTGAATTTCATGCTCTTCGTAAACCCATTCGTCAGTCTCTATTCTGACCTTTAGCTTCATCATCGCAAACACACACCACCGGCTCCCAATGAGAGCGCGGTAAGTTGAATTGGCAGTCGTTCATGGTTTAATGATTCCCTGATTTTCAAGCATTATCAGCCGTACGGAAGTTTTTACAGGGAAAAATCAAGATGTTTAGACATTACATCTGCCTATTGTTTTTGATAGGGTTTTCTAATTCGACCCGGCCCAAATTGTAAAGCAAGGACCGAAATAGCAATCAATCCAATTGAAGCTATAATTATCACCGGGCCTCTGTAGTTAGAATTCCCATCTGTTACTATTTCTCTTCCTTGTGATTCCATAAATATCACCATTTCATTGTTCAATTCGTTTGACTCTTCTATTGTATTGATGCTATCCACCATGCCTCTGATAGATATCGTTCCTGAAGTGATAACTTGAGAATCACAAGTGGCGATTGACAAACCACCTGGTGCTATATTTTCGATATTGGCTGTTCCAACCAGCATATCATCAATCCAACACCTTACTTCAATCGCATTACCTATTCCTCTTCCCTGATTGCGAACATAGATTTTCAGTTGAACAACATCTCCTTCATCTAGTGATTCAACTTGACTACTGCCCTTCCAAATCTCTATATTTTCAATCAAAAGATCAGGTTGAGCAGTAACAATCACTTCGAGCTCTTGAACCTCTGTGAATTGTCCGTCTGAGACGCTAATTTCAACAATATGAGTTCCTGGTTCTACGGGTGAAAGTAGTAGATCACCCGATGAATCAATATTTGCCCATGACCTTGAGGTTGATATGGTTAAATCAGTGGAATCAGGGTCATTGATTTCAATATCAATTACTTTTGACTCTCCGAGGTTTACATATGTCAGGATTGGTAATCCTGAGATTTTTGGGGGGTCTTCTATTTCTTGAACTGATACAAGGAAACTTCCAGTCCAAAGATTTCCAGATTCATCGAAGACTTCGATATGTATGGTTTCTTCTCCGCTAGCATCTGGTAGAGGCTGAATTTTGATATTTCCCGCTAAAATAGAGGCAGTCACAACATCATTAGATTCGGGTGTCACACCAATTTCTAGGTCTTGCCAAGCAGTCAGGTCATCCTCACATCTACTTGCCATAGGAATTAGTATACCTCCTTCATCTTCCACTAGCTCTTGTGCCTCAGGTGTTGAACAGTAAACATCTCTGTCCCAAACAAGATTGTATCCGCCCTCAATTGATAAATATTCAATATGGACAACTGTGCTCTCTGCTAAACCATTTGAAGTCCATTGAAACCTAGATGCTATGCCAAAATCTAATGGCTCATCATTACTAGGTAATGCGTAACCAATTGGTGCCTCGAAAGAGAATTTCCCAGTATTGATGTCAATTTCATTGATTAAATTATTTCCAATCGCAAATCTAACGTTACTGTATTCTTGAGATAAACCATCGACAAAGCCACTAATAAAGCCCTGAACTACCAAATGAGGATCATTAATGTCTACCCTAACCAAACTTATACATCCATCGAATAATGTTATTCGAACGGAATTGGTTGTGTTATTATACTCAAGTAATTCTCCATTAGAGTATGTTCTCCATTCTTCTAGAGCGGTTTCGCCTTGTGGTGTTGCTTCGATTGTAAAATTACCTTCTCCAAAAACATGAATTCGTCCTAATTGCTGATCAAAGGGTACTTCAACTGTCATTTCCCAAACTCCTTCAGAATTGTCTAATGGTGTTAAACCACAGGTTTCTGGTACTAAACCCGTTACAAATCCATCATAGGGTCCGAAATCAATTACAGGCATATTCTGGCCAAGAATAGAAGTTGTTGCTTTCACTGTTTCAAATGAATACCAAGGTTGGTGATATTTTACCCGAATCCCTACAGCGTCGACCCTAATTTCTGAGTCATCTGGTGCACCATCTGAAACATAATCAACCGTTATCGAAGCATCTCCTAAATCGTTCCATGACCATGCTTGTAAACCGTCAATATTTTCCACCAAAGGAGTAGACATCCGATTGATAGGTCCAAATGTACGTGTAATGGTTTTCACCAGCCTTTCGGGTCCATTTGCTTCAATAGTTATTCGAATTTCATCAGAGGGTAAGGCATCAGGTATGGAAATATGCAAAATCAAAGAGACATTTGAAAGTACTTTTTCCTCAAGTGTATTGAATGAATATCCTGAAACTGTGATATCAGGTCCAGTAGACCATGTATATGATCCATCTGGTGAACCTATAGAAAAGTTAGAATCAGTTATGCTGTATGTGGCCCATGCAGTATGAGTTTGGAAATTATCTGGTCTATGGTGTGAAAAAGACAATTCTCCATCTGCCACCATACCTACACTATGTTCTGCAGGGTTTTGGGAGAAGGCAGCTTTGGAGGTAATTTCCCAGTCATTTGAGTCTTCAAAAGAACCCGCTTCGAGCAACTCAATTTTGTCTGATTCGATGACCGTATCTCCTGTGGTTAATGGGGATAGAATTGCAATTATCGCTAGGGCAGTCAAACCCAAACTTAGACCCTCGCCCCGCCTCATCAATTAGCAACGATGGAGAACGACGCTTCAATCCGTTGGTCTCTAGAGTCTGGGCTACCTCATGAGGAACGCTTGAAATATGGTCTGTCTGTCGAATGGCTACATACGGCTGTGGTAGTGTAGCGGTCAGCACGGTGGGTTGTGGTCCCGCCGGCCCGGGTTCAAGTCCCGGCCACGGCCCCACAAATCATACTTAGAGTAGATTTTGCAATTTGCATTAAGACTCTAAATGGTCATCCGAAATCGAATGCCCCATTCTTTCTACCTTTGTAGAAAGGTAATCTCGATTATCTTCGTTTAC
>DAOJ01000026.1 GCA_002502365.1 Euryarchaeota archaeon UBA106 | reverse complement strand
CTCCTTCTGGACGAGCCTACCAATCACTTAGACACCGATGCTAAGGAAGCTCTCGAAGAGGCCTTAGTTGAATACGATGGAAGCATAATTACGGTAAGCCACGACAGATTTTTCTTGGATAGAATCTGTGATACAATTTGGGAATTACCAGCCGATGGAAGCATGTGGATATGGCCTGGAAATTATTCTGATTATATCCGACGCAAGCGTGCATCACAAAACCAATGATTGGCACTAAAATCAACAAGATTTGGCGTCATTTCGGACATGTCCGGCTTCCACTCTATGTGCTTACAAGACTCTCGAACCTTATGGTCGGAAGCCAAACCCCCACTCTGAGCGCCGAATTAAACAGAATAGAAACCGAGAAAGCAAAACTCGCTGGCATACTTGCTTTGCTAATGCTAACTGCCCTCGCAGCACCTAGTTTGCTAAGTCTATCCGCGGAATCGCAAGAGTTGGCAGAAGAACCGACTAGATTCCCAACCGCTAACGGCACTATTGGTGATGGAACGGCTCAGACTTTACTGAGTAATTTGAATGCAAACAATCCTATTGACGTCATGGGGGTAATTGATGACTCGAATAGGATTCATTTAGTTTGGATTGAAAACTCAACTACACCACTCCTAAGATATGCATTGATACAGATTTCAGTAGGCGTTGACACGATTTTAATTTCTACAACACAAGTAGGTGGTTCGAACGCAACCTCACTATCCAGTCCATCTATGGTAATCGATTCCCAAGGTAGGGCACACATTGTTTGGGAAATCACAGACTCAGAGATTCTCTACACCTTGTTAGATCCCTCAGAAGATGACCAAGATGGCTCCGCCGGAGATATCCAAAATATGACAACCGCTTCCTACACGGTTGCTGACGGCGCAGGAACACGTAACTCTCCTGATATTGCAGTCGACTCGTATGATGCAGTCCACATTGTTTGGGTGGATACATATGACCCACAGGGATTGTATTTTGGAAGCCCACTGATTTACTACTGTATGCTAGCCGATGATGTAAACAATGGGTTTCAAGTCCTGATTAATTCGACAATGGTTACACCTGCATTAGGCCACAAAGGAAATCCAGCTGTAAGTATAGGAACAAACAACACAGTCGTGATTGTTTGGGAAGATACTCGAGGCTCAATTGTGGAGTATGTCGGCCTGATTGATTCCTCTGGCTCGATGACCACAGAATGGGCAGATATGTGCGCAGTTTTCTATGGTGGCTTATTGACAACAGGTGAAAATTTCGCTGGAATCAAGCCAATGCTTGAGGCTGCAAATATTACTGTCTTAGAGACGTTGTATACTCTTAGTGGAAATATGCACAATGCGAATCAGCATACAAATTGCGCTAATGCAATCACAACAGGAAACGATGGTTCGGATGGCCCCAGAGCAACATATCTTGGGCAGAACACCTCAGATACAACTGGTGGCATAAGGCCACTCACTGAAGTGGTGTACAATGGGTCTGCATTGTCAATTCCATCTGACTGGGGGTATTATTCTGAGATGTGGGGCCCTGGAACCACTTGGGCCTGCGAATCTTGGCGAGATTCCACTGGCTCAATGCCAGGAAATCCGCCAACTCTTGCAGACCATGTATGGAATCCAAATGCTACCAAACTGGTAATTCCTGTATCAGACGAGGGCCCATTTGGCGGGTCACCTGCACTTGATGCTGAAGATTATCAGAGCATCAATGAGGCTCATGATGCTTGCTTGCAAGCGGGTGTAATCCCAGTGCCTGTTGCCGGCACAACCTCTTACGGCGCCAACACTAACACGAATGAAGATGCAAGTGTCCGTCACCATATGATGAATCTGGCTCATTGTCCAGACGTCAACAATATTGGTATCCATATCCGTACTTGTGATGGCACATCTTTACGAAACACCAGTACAGGTGGAGAACTATTCTACTATCCTACAGAAGAATTAACTGAATTCCACGGAGATTTCGAAGTTGGATATATTGCAAATGGATGGACTCAAGTCGGACCAAGCAACTACTGGTGGTTCGCTCAGAGTGATCGAATTATTGATGGAAATTATACTGCTCAATCAGGTAATCTCACCCACAGTGAACACTCAACTTTGGAATATGCTGGAGCCATGGCATCAGGTACCCTCTCCTTCAATTTCTCAGTTTCCAGTGAGGCAAATTATGACTACCTTTTATTCTGTGTAGACAACCCAAGTTGTTCAAGAAATTCGTTTACCGCTGCTTGGTCTGGGGAAAGTAACGGAACCTATACTGCATCCGTATCTCCGGGGTATCACACATACACTTGGAAGTACGTCAAGGACCACACAGTGTCACATGGAAACGACTCCGCTTGGATTGATAACGTGCAACTTCCAATTGCTTCCTACACAGAAGAAATGAACAATATGGTTTCTGAAATCATCAATATTACAACAGGAAGCGGAGCTACCAATACTTTCCTTACAGTTCTGAACCCTTACTCAATTCTATCCAACCCCCGCTCAACTTGGTCTGTAGGCGATCCGGGACATTCCTTCGACGAAAATACCGGACAATATTTGGAAGATATTGGGCCAGATACAGATTGGTATTGGAGTGATGATGGTTCAGGTTGGGACACAGTAGGCCATCTAGTATTGGTCAATGACACTCAGATTTCCAAGGGCCATGGCTGGGCGGTTAATCCAGATGTAAACGTAGACGAAGATGGCAATGTACACGTTGTTTGGATTGATGGTAGGAGCCAATTCCCATCGAAAGGAGGCCCAAGTCAGTTGCACTATATGCAGTTAGATCCAGATAGGCAAGGTGTACTCGATGGGGAACCGGAGGGTCTTGTATTGCATGAGGTTACAACGGTCAAGAATACTGCAGTAACTCATTCCAATCTAATTTGGGGCGCAAATCCAAGGGTGGATTTCGATAGGGATGGGTCGATCCACATTAGTTGGTTTGAAACAGGTGCAAATATGGATTCTGATGTGGTGGAGCTTCGCTGGACTAGAATCCAATCTCCAGTGATGAACGGCTTTGAAGAAATGCCATTGAATCGTTATCTTACTCAGGCATACAACGTAGTAAATACACGTACAATTACAAGTAGTACTCAAGACTTAATGGGTATCTTTGGAAGTGAATTTGATGCAAGCGCTCAACCGATTGTTAGGTTTGCTTGGCCAGAACACACAATCGTTTGGACAGCAAAAGATTGCACTGATGAAAGATTTGCAGATAACAAATGGGATGTTTGTATGTGGAGCGAAGATTTGTACGATATGTCACTTAATCTCGAGCCAACAGAAACGGGCTTCATTTCTGTCCAGCCAAATCAATTTATTGAGGTCGCAATGAACCTTCGAGGAATTGAAATTCCAGGTGAAGTCGATATTGTAACAATAGGTACCGAGGGGGCACTGGAAAATTGGGATATTAGAGCTGGATTTGGCGACAATTATCAATCTACGACCTCGATTGCAGAGGGTACTTCCGAAGAGGTAAACCTCCTAATTCGTTCACCAAATATTCGTGTTGTCAATGAAGATCAGTTATTCGATGTTGTAGTAAAGGTTCAGTCGACTTCCGATCAATTTGCTACTGCAGAGCAAATAGTCACAATTAACTTAGTCAATCAAAATGACTGGGATGACGATGACCAAGATGGAATTTTAGATGAGGACGACCAATGTCAGTTTGGAGAATCGGGTTGGCAATCCTCCTCTTTGAGCGATTACGATAACGATGGTTGCCGAGATCAAACCGAAGACTTAGATGATGATAACGATGGAGTCGAAGACACACTCGACGTATGTCCAACTGGTGCAATGAATATTGACAGAATTGATGTAGATATGGATGGCTGTGATGACATATTAGAAGATGTAGATATCGATGGAGATTTAGTACCAAATCACGAAGATCTTTGTCCAGCAGGCGCACAATACTGGAATACTTTCTCAACCGATCACGATGGTGATGGTTGTAGAGATATGGATGAGGACGATAACGATGATAACGATCCATATCTCGATGTTGATGACGACTGTCCAACAGGAGTGGTTGGTTGGACAGGATTAGCTTTCGACCATGATTCAGACGGCTGTCACGATCATCAAGAAGACCTAGATGATGATAATGATGGTGTGTTGGACCGGGAAGATACATGTCCGAAGGGGATGTTAGATTGGGATTCAAACGAGATTAGTGACCTAGATGGCGATGGCTGTAATGATGTATACGAAGATAGTGATGTTGATGATGATGGAATCATCGATGTTCAAGATTTATGCCTATCTGGTAAATTTGGATGGACATCAACTCCGCTCAATGACTGGGATAGAGATGGTTGTCATGATGCGGAGGAAGATGTTGATGACGATGGAGATGGTTATCTTGACGAAGACGACTCCTGTATACGAAGTTCATCTCCACATCTGGTAGATGCAGATATGGATGGCTGTGACGACCGGGGGGAGGATACCGATTTAGACAATGATGGGATTGAATCATCACAGGATAATTGTGAATCAAACCCACGTCCGGGATGGGTGTCCTCACTCAATTCGGATCGGGATCGCGACGGTTGTGCTGATGCCACAGAAGATATTGATGACGATGGCGATGGAATCCTAGACGTCGACGATGCTTGCCCTATGAGCACTCGCTTAACAATAGACCATGACGGCGATGGCTGTATGGACGAATATGATTTAGACGACGATAATGATGGAATTGTTGACACAAAGGATCAATGCCCGCAAGGAATAATCGCTTGGAAATCAACAAAAGAAACTGATATTGATGGAGATGGCTGTCAGGATATATCGGAAGATAAATCTCTTCCTCGAGGTATCCTTCAGACAATAGGCGACTCACCTCTGATAATGATGGCCTTTTCTGGCTTAATCTTAGTCGTTCTACTCGGCGCAGTGTTACAACAACGCGTTGAAACTCGTGGTCGTAAAGATCTCAGAGAAGACACCAGAGAGGTAATCGATTCTATGCAGAATGAAGACGCACTTTGGGCAGTGAAGGCCGAGAACATTCAGATTCCAAGTAAGGTAGATGAAAAGGAAGATAGCCATTATCATAAGTTAGTAGAAACAGGTTATTCTCCAGAGGTCGCCAGAGCTATAGTAGCCTCAGAGGAAGCGGTCAGAAAACAGTCTGAGGAGTGATTTGTTTTGACTTGGGAGTTGGGTGGCAATCCGCCACCCTCTCCTCACCATCATGCCTGGAGCAACTTGAAAACTCAATGGGGGAACTGAAGGTTGCGAGGCAACCATATGAGAGCTGTCAGACTAGAGTGCTCCTTCGTTGCAATCGAGGACGATTCTAGGGCTCAAACAGCCTTGCAGTGTATCTCTTGGGACTTCCGTTCAATGCTTGGAATTGTTGATGGTAATCTACGAATAATGGTTGAATGTATTACAATAGATGGAAACTGCCCGAGTGAGGGAACTTACGTTGATGGAATTCAAATTATTCAGATTCTAGAAGAATGGCAGTCAGACATACTAACTCACCATCTTGTTGTCTTGGAATTTTCATCGGACTATATCGGACACTACTTTCACGGTGGCGATTTGGCTATTCTGGCAGGCTCGAACTTCACCGCCAATGGTTTGGTGTTACAAATTGCAGGTCGACATGAATCAATGGTTCGCTTCTTATCCGATATCAGAAGGAAGATATCGGTTGACCGGGTTACTTCCGCGAAGAGTTCGGAAGGCCTAGTTCAGAAAGGTCCAACTCTGCAACAACATCGTGTGGTCCGATTAGCCCATGAAAGTGGATGGTATGAAGTTCCGAAACGAACTTCAATTAGAGATTTAGCCGATAAACTCGGCCTTTCCAAATCGACAGTTGCCGAACAATTGGTGAAAGCCGAAGGTGAGATAGTCGCAAGTTTTCTCGACACATCTCTAGATTCAGAATAATTTGTTGATTCTGAATGATGCTTGAATAGTGGACATTGATAGAGTCGAAAACCCTCGCCTTTTTTGAGGTGCTAGTATTAGTAGGATACCGGCTGTAAAATTACAGCAATTAATGGGTCTTGATGAGTATGAACTAACCTTGGCCATAGATAGGGTAGCGAAGGAATTGGGAATCTCTCCGAAAGAGGTACAAGCCGAATTAGATTCTGTAAATTCAGGATCTACGAAAGACCAAATTTCATCCTCACCACCAATCGAAGCATCGAAGAGGAAATCTATTTTCTCTCGCAAAAAGACAGTGGACGGAGACGACTCACCAACGTATGTTAACGACGCTTCAAAGTTCAGAGTTTCTTACGACCCTAGCCACGAAGGAAAGAAAAGACAGAAGCAGGTTAGTCAAGCGATTGTATGCAATAATTGCTCATCTCCTCTTGGTATTCCAGATATCCGGCCAATAAAGATCAGATGTCCCTCCTGTGGAGCAGAGGCTGTTTACGAAAGCTAAATTCCCCAGTACCGATTACTACCGTCATCTTCGGTTTCAGCAGTAACTGAATCGATTGCAGTCTTCAAGAGATAGTAGAATAATATCGCAATGATTGGAAGGAACCACGTGTCTGAAACGTTTCCTGCTGTGATATCATAATCTCCACCGCCTAATTCAGCCAATGTCACCTCAATTACTGCCTTCGTTATCGAATACACCACTGCGCCCAGTCCTAGCAATAGCATACTCTGTCCAGTGAATGATCCCTCTTTCCAGCGGAGAACACCGAGTGAGAGAACGAAAGAGAAAGCCGCAACTAAAATCCAGGTCAATGCTTGATCAATTGCGATTACCCAGACTGCAAAATCGCGATTGACTGCGTCCAAGTCGAAGGAATCAATACGACCGAATGTATCCAAAACATACTCATTCAATTCTACAGGGTCTCCGTAGAAAACCGAATAGAAAGTCAAGATAGAGAATAGAACCGAAACAATCGATAAACCCCACAATAAAGAAGACCAAATTCCTCCCGTAGCGCTTTCTCTCATGTCTATCATTAAGCGCTCTAATTGGTGCTCCCAACCTAATCCCTTGGCAAGAATCCATATCCCAATAATCAGAGGCATAGCCCCGATTAGAATTGCTCCGTTTGGAAGAATCAAACCTAATCCAAAGATAATCAAGAATAGAGCAACCGGTACTAACAAACGTGCTCTCCAACGTGGATCTTCGATAGCTTTGGCAACGTAATAATAGGTACTCTCAATTCCTCTTGATTGTCTGACAATAATTTTCTCAACATGGTCAACTCTCACTCTGGAAGTAAGGATTGGTAATGATGCTTCATCTTCTGCTCCATCGGTGACTAAAACGGCCGTATCTGGTTGAAACTCTTGGATTACTTCATCGAGTTGGCTAGCTATTGCCCTGTCCGATCTCGGACCAACTCGAACATCACCAGTGAGAATTGCAATCTCAATCTCATCTTCTCCCTCATTCCTTTCATTCAATCGATCGTGATGATGAAGAGCGCCCAGAATGGCGTTTGTATCGGATTCTTCTGGATCAGCAATTCCGAGTTTCAGAGCTGCTGTCAAGGTCGCTTTACGCCCGATTACAGGCCCTCTAATTCCAGCTTTAACACCGAGATCGTTGTCTCTGTCAATGGTGATTACGAGTGTCCGCACCATACAGGAAGCCTCCGTTGCGAGGGGCAATGGGGCCTTCCCCATTATGAAGAATCGTCCGGATTGCTTACTGAAACCGCACCTTCGGTGCGTTCTGGAGATTCTTCACTATTTGATTCACGACTTTCATCCTGATATCTTCGTCTTTGTTTTGCTCTCAGATATTTCAATGGATGATTCATCCATTCTTGGTCACATAATCGGTCCTCTCCCGGACTGACCGGACACCGAGCACCAGTTTTCAGAGCCGAGCAACCGTGAGGGGTGTATTGATGCTCGTAAATGTGGCCGACTTGGTATGTTGTGGTCTCGGCATTATAGTCCGGCGCATTCTCAAAAAATGAGATAGTGAGTTCCGGTGTATGCCCCATTGCTCTAGACATCGCCGCTAGAAATACTCTACCGGTATGGTTGACGTTGATGCCTTGGCTCAGTTCAGCTACTGCTGACTCAAAGCAAGGCGGCCAGTCCTCTCGGACTGCCGCCGACATTGGCATCTCAGCACTAACTCGTTCCGATAGTAAGCCTAGGATTCTGTCGACTGGGTCTGCAAATAGACCAGCAAATGCATCGTCCATCTTATCCATTCGGTCAGTGCAATCCTCGGTCAATGATTGCCGTACTCTTTCTTTGATTAGACGAGCAGTGCGCTGTTGGCTATTTTCTCCACTGGCTGGGTCCATTCTGACCCACCCTTGTTTTACTGGCCTATTCACTAGTCGCCAATATCCGCCGGTTATCTTAGGACATAATTCTAGAAAATCTACCATAGGAACATGGTAGATGATTTCTGTAGTTCCAGCAATTGGCTCGGTACGTATGTCAGAGAGGTAGGTCCGAGCAATAATTTCGAAGTGATTTACATCCATGCCAAAAAGTTGGTCGGCCCTGCTTGCTTCACCTTCGACCCACCGATTTAGCAAGCGTTCTTCGAATGAAGCACAGACCACAAGCATCGCGTGCAGAAAGGACAGAGCTTCGGTCATACGACCAACATCTGAAGAGATATCGACTGTTGTAGTAGAGTCTACCCCTTCTTTGTGAACTACAGATTCGACCAAGCGTAAACTACCACGTCGTCGAATGTCTTCCAACCAAGGTTCCTCGATGAGTCCTTCAACCGAAACACCATTTTCATCCAGTTGCTTACGGATGAATTCTCGACTTTGTGGAAGGAAGGGATAACGCGCTAGTACAGACTCATCTTCGATGGTCGGCGGAGTCAGCGGCATTGGCATTGTAAGCCCCAATATGTCGAGAGGGTATTTCAAGACTCACCGAATCCTTCCACTGGAGAGGGACCTCATGCAGGCAAAACCCACAGACCTCAATCCGGTCAATGAGCGCCTGCTCAAACTGCAAAATGATGTCAGAGAACACTTTGGTTGGGGATTACAAGCAGATATTGAAAGTGCCCTTGATTTAGTTGCGAAAGTAGATGGCTCCGAAATTGAGGCATGGTCTAA
>DAOJ01000090.1 GCA_002502365.1 Euryarchaeota archaeon UBA106 | reverse complement strand
GATAAGCATCGCGATGGAAAGTATCCCTACTCTGCTATCAAACATCACTGTCATAAGCCCGTATAGTAATGGACCAATGAATGCAGCCACCTTTCCAAAGAAACCAAAGAAACCAAAGAATTCTGCACTTCTAGACTCGGGTACCATCTGACCAAAAAGGCTTCTAGCGAGTCCTTGAGAGCCCCCTAGTAGTGTACCCATTGCAGTTCCAAGGATTGCAAATTGTATCGTGACATTTAGTCCCAAAGGCTCCCATAGATTGCTCCTAACTGCCTCAGGGATGAAGTCTAATTTTCCATCACCAAGGTTAGTCGGATGATCAATACCCACAATGCTTACCCCTCCTTTTTGACTTATTGAGAACCTTGTGTCCTCGAAGGAAGCCATTAGTGATTCAAGTGATGCGGCGTCAATAGTTCCTAGATTCAAAGTAACTGATGTATCATTTTCATCAAAACCAGCCCATTTGTAAATTACAGAATCTTTGTAATTATCGTCTATGATTGCTATGCCGTAAGTGGATAGTATCTCTGCAGCCCATAGTTGCTCGTCGCCCCCTTCTTCAACAGCAATAGGAGTTCCAGCGAGGCCAGAGTGTGGTGTGTAATGCCATTCCCCATCGATTTCCTCAATCTGCACTTGGTAGTCTGAATGTTTTGAATACTCCAAGGGAGCAAAAGAAAGTGCTGCGAAGCATAACACTACCCATCCTACCAATGCCAAATTTAGTGCTGACTTCGTCCCTAACTTCTTTGCGAGAACAGTAAATCCAATAGCAGATGGAGCACCGACTAATTGAATCAAAACTATTGTACCAATCAGTCCAACAGTTGTTACTCCTAGTACTGTTGTTCCGAAGATTCCACCTAGTGCTGTTACACTGTTGATTCCATCAATAAAGAAGAAATATGCAAGCATGTAAATGAACAAAGTACGGAACTTATGTACCTCTGAAATCGTCTTACGTATTTCTTTCAATGCCAAGCCTGCTGACTCCCTAAAGCCAAGAGCATCCATTTCATCTTTAATTGGAGGCTCGGGTACCCATTTGAATGTCAGTAAGGCAAAACCATACCACCAAGCAGCAGAGGAAGCCATAACAAAGGGGATTATCCAGTCACCGGACAATAATAGCACCATTCCAAGGTGGACTATCAAAAGTATACCTCCTCCCGCGTAGCCATAAGCAAATGCGAGATTGGATATCCTATCCATTTCATCATCACCACCCATGTGGGGTAGTAAAGCATTGTAAAACACTCCAGCACCATTGAGACCAATATTTGCAAGCATGAAACAGACCATCAGCCAAAGCCATTGAGTGTCAATGGGTAAAACAGGTGCAAAGGCGAGCAACAAAGTACCTCCTGCACCAACGTAAGTAAGTATTCTTAACCACCACATTTTGATTCTCCGACGATCAGCGATTACCCCTAACGATGGACTAACTATTGCAACCAACAGTGTACCTATTGCAACTGAAAATGACCACACGGCGTCACCTGTCATTTCTATTGAACCAATTTCAGTTGTCAGACCATTTGCTTCCAGGAAAAGATAAGCATACCATGCTGGCAACACTGCAACTGTTACTGAAGTCTCAAAAGCAGACTTACCCCAATCGTAGAATGCGTATCCTTGAACTGCCTGTGGGTCTGATTGTTTATCCAATTCTACTGTCTCTGACATATCTTCACCTACTTTTGCGGCGATGTATAGGGGTATGAGCATTGGGGCGGCATAACTAGTGGCAAAGAGGGCTTATTCAATACCCCCCAAGCACTCGACAACATGTGTCAACACACTCGACATGGGTGACTCCAATTGAGAATTCTGTTGAAGCCCTAGAGCATGGTATGAGATTTGTTGATGGTGTTGAACTCGACTTGAGACTCAGCGCAGATGGAGAATTAATGCTCTGGCACGATGAATTATTTGCAGGAAATTCACCAAAGAAGGAACGATCTCCTGAACTTCTGGAAAGTCAAGAAATTCGCAAAATGGGCGTAGATAGATTCGATGATTTACTGAAAAGTTCAGAATTTACCAAACTTTGGCAAAGCTCATCCAAGACTGTCAATATCGAATTAAAAGTCCCACACCCAGTTGCAAAAATTTCAGATCATGCTAACCATCTTGCTACAATGATTTCGAAAATAGAGAATTCTCTTGATGACTTGGATTTACCAAAGCGTTCAACTATGATTTACGGATTTTCGCCAAAAATTTCAGAGGCAGTAAAAATTAGTCAAACAAACCTCCCTAACACTCAATTGTCACCCCACTTGAGATCTTGGGGCAAAGGAAAAATGAAACGACTAATCGGCTCTCCTAATTTTATCTCAAACACAGTGTCAGGATTGGTCAGAGATCGCCGTCGAAAGGGCATGCCTGTAGTTGGTATGGCCTTGCATTATTTGCACGGGTGGGAAAGATTTGTTCATCCTGGAGCCCCTGTCTCTTTGACTGGAAAAGGGCTTAATCGTCTGTTTAGTATTAGCCAAGAAATGGGCCTGCATGTATGGCCTGCACCGTTGAAACTGGAACCCATTATGTTAGAGGCCGGAATAACACTGATTTCTGATTTTATAGATCCAACAATTCACACACTTCCTAATGGAAAAATCAGATGGCCACGACCCGCTAGTCAGCCATTAGATCAAGAATGGAGAGATAGGCTAAACAATGCAGATGAATTGGAAAGACCCGACCTATTACTTGAGGCTGAAAACTCATTACCAATGTGGCATGAAATGTCAGATAATCCTCGCAATCAATCGATTATTTCTGATGCACAGAAGTGGAATTGGTCCGGTAGTCCTGATTCTTGGACAAATGATTTGCAAGAGGGCAGGCCCTGGGGTTGTGCTAGAATAATTGGTCATAGAGGTTCAGGAGAAAATCACTGATTGACTTAGTCTAACCTTCGATGAGGTTGGTTTCGAGGTATGTATTTTGGACGATAAATCGGCGTTCCTCGACCATCTCTTGCATTACGTTCATCCATAATTTGAGCGCAGATTCCTGCAACCCTAGCCCAACCAAAGAAAGTTGTGTAATACTCTGGCTTTCTGAACCCAATTGCGTGTAACAAAGAACCGCTACCTAAATCGACATTAGGATATGGATTTTTGATTTTAGGATGCTCTTTCAGTATTGGAGGGACGACCTCTCTTAGCGTTTTTACAATTCGATAATTTTCATCATCTGGACAAACCTCTGCGCCCAATCCAATAAGCAATCTTGCCCTTGGGTCTTCAGCCCTAAGGACTCCATGACCAAAACCGAAGATTGGGCGCTTCGCAGCTAGTTCTGCGCGAACAAAATCTTCAATCTCATCTGGGTCATCAGTACCGATTCTTTGTACAAATTCTAGACAGGCTTGATTCGCTCTGCCATGGAGCGGGCCTGAAAGTGCATTCATCGCTGATGCTATTGATGCATAGACCGATGCTCGGCCACTTGCTACTGCCTTTCCAGTGAATGTCGAAAGATTACCTCCTCCATGGTCGAGATGAAGTATGAAGAAGAAGCGTAAAACACGGTTCATTTTCTTCGCCTCTTCCCCTGTAATTCCCAACATATGAACGAAATTTTCAACAAGTCCTAATTCTGGTCTACTAGGTTGTAATTTCTCTTTATTTCCACCTCTAAGTAGGAAGATACGCGCCATTAGTTCAGGCATTCTAGCAATCAGATTCATCGAATCTGTGCGCACATCACCGGTAGTATCAGCAGCGCCTAGAGCCATTATTCCCATTGAAAGCCAATCCATCGGGTGTCCACTACCCGGGGTTAATGATTCCAAGACTCTAAGTGCCCCAGTAGGCATTTCCATAGCTCTGTGTGCAAGCTCTGCCCGAAATGCTTCGGATTCTTCCTCAGTTGGTAATCGCTTGTGCATCAAAAGGTACACTACATCTTCTTCTTCCAAATCAGCGAGATCTTCGACGGGATAACCTACGTAATGAACTCCTTCTATTGGGTCTACAAATGAAGTCTTGCAGGTACCTACGGGAATTCCACGCATACCACTGTCAAGATGTGCCTCAGTAATTGTAAACAATGGGTCGTCTTCGGTCATCCCATCCCTCTCCTATCGATTACTCTCGGCAGGGAACCCGTCATAATCTCTACGTCCGTGGGTGTAAGGGAGTGAAGCGTGATGTATAGGGGAGAAAAAACACCTCACGACCCCGGATTAATGGCTTGGGATGAGCTAAATGAAACACAACAGAGCCTATTTATCGAAGGTTGCAATTTATTCAATGACGGGAAGTTTTGGCACGCTCACGAGGCTTGGGAAGACCTCTGGAAATCATTGAAACCACTAGGAAAAAGAGTTGAAACTGATGCCGTGCAAGGCATTATCCAGATAGCCGCTTTATTGTATAATTACGAAAGAGAAAAAATCAGAGGAGTTGTAAATATGGCCTCAAAACTTCTTGTTAGGTTATCAGGTGTAGAACATGGAATTTGGGGTGTTGATGTTTCTAAGTTACGTACTTCTTTGATACCCTTCATTCGTGATGCTGCAAGTGATGAGCCAAATTGGAATTTGGAAACAACATCAGTAACTATAGAAATAGCCTAATGTTCAAAAAACACACAATAAATCAAGTTTTTTCAGGAACCGTATTACAAGAAGATTAGTGCCCGTGCCCGATGGCGGGTTGGCGTGAGGCACTGGAGGGTCTCGACGAAGAACACCGTCTGATGCTTGAAGGAGGATCTCTAAGCCAGTTATTCCTCAAGTATCCATTAACAATTTGTCATCCAGTTTTTGTTGGTATTGTGTATGGACTCCTAGCTAGCCTCACTCTTATTGTTCCATTCGCCTATGCTGGTTGGTTGGATTCCACCGATTGGCAAACAGTAGCTAATGAGTGGGGTACGATAAGCATCATTTTTTGTGCTATGACTGCAAGTCTTGGTGGTTTTTCAACAGTTATTTCGGGGATGTTTAAACGACCCCCAGTTAGGCTAGAGAATCGACGACGCTACTTGTTTCCAATACCATTCATCGGCCTTCTATTACTGACCTGGTCAATGATTGGAAATACTCCTGAGATTGTTGAAAATCTAGGTTGGTTTCTTTCATTACTCCCAGGACCATTGTATATCCATTTATCCTACGCCCCAAGATGGAGAATGTTGGACCGTATAGACCGAGGGCTAGATCCATTTGAAGGTATGAGGATTACAATAGAACCTGAGGATTCTCCTATTGTTGATGGAATCGAAGACGATGATCTAGACGAGGTTGTCTCCGAGGCTGGTATTTGATAGAAATTAATTCAATTTGATGTAATTTACCTGAGCAACAGCTACGAGTTTATCATCAGAATCAAAAATCTGTGCTTCTGATAAATTCATTGTCTTTCCCGCTTTGATGACTCTAGCAACGCATCTTACACCTGAATTGCAAGGTCTAAGGAATCGAATGTTGAAGTCAGTGGTAGCAACTTTTGCTTCAGAGCCAATTTTAGTTAAAATTGCCCAACAGGTAATAGTGTCCGCGATTGTTGCTAGTAAACCTCCATGGAAAGTCTCGTAAATTCCGTCCCACTTCTTTGCCCTAGGGACAAATCCTTCGCATTCACCTTTATCTAGCCTTAGGATTTCCATCTGTAAAGTTTCAATGATTGGAACTGCATGAATCCTCTTCATCATCGCATCTATCTCATGCGCCGCCAAAGTAGAGGATTCAACCATATTTTCACCTCAAATTAGACCGACTTTATTTCCTGCGGACTCGAAAATTAGTAGAACCTCATCTAAATCCTCACGAGTTAAACCAGCAGACATTTGAGTTCTTACACGAGCCTTATCTTTTGCCACCATCGGAAACACGATTGCCCCCGCCATAACTCCATCATTCATCATTTCATTTGAAAGCCCTTTTGCAACTGAGGAATCACCACACATTACAGGTATTATTGGAGTTTCAGACACCCCTGTATCAAATCCGAGTGACTCCAATTCTTTCTTGAAATAATTTGTATTTTCCCAAAGTTTTGCATGATGTTCTGGCTCATTCATTAATACTTCAACCGCGGCTTTTTGTGCCGCTGCAACACCGGGAGGTTGACTTCCTGATAACAACCAGGAGCGAGAATGATTTAGCGCGTGAGTTCGAACTTCTTCTGAACCTGCTACGATTCCTCCTTGAACCCCTAACGCTTTCGAAAATGAACCTACTTCAAAATCGACTTTACCCTGCAATTTGAAGTGATCAACGATTCCCGCACCTCCTTCACCTAGAACTCCTTCTCCATGGCAATCGTCAACGTAAACCATAGCTCCATGCTCTTCTGCCAAAGATGAAATTTCGTCCAATGGGGCTATGTCTCCGTCCATCGAAAATACTCCATCTGTGATAATCAATTTTCTATCAGAATCAGAATAATCATTCAATACCATTTCTAGAGCATTCATATCATTGTGTGAGTAAACCGCCCGCTGCGCTTTTGTTAATCGAACTCCATCAATTATTGACCCGTGATTCAACTCGTCGCTGATGATTACATCTTGTTTTCCTTGAACTAATGAGGGAATAAGACCAACATTAGCAGTATACCCTGCAGAATAAATCAAGGAGGCTTCAACTTGCTTAAATTCCGCTACCTTTGATTCGGCTTCTAGATGAATATCCATTGTTCCAGCAATCGCTCTAACTGAACCACTTCCTGCACCATACTTTTTCGTAGCATCAATCATTGCTTGAACAACTCTTGGATGATTTGTAAGATTAAGATAATTATTTGCCGAGAGCATGATAGTGGAACGACCATCCATGGTTACACGTGGCTGGTTTGCTGATTGTAGGGTAGGAGGATTCCATTCCAAACCTTGACCTTTGAGGTCATCGAATCGCTTCTTCATCCAAGAGGTGTCTCCGCTCACATGCCTGACATGTCGTTAACCTTGATGATATAATCGGAACAGCAGACTAGCTTCATCGACGAGTCTTTCAACGCTGCCTTATCTCACAGTCTGTGGAAACCTTCACCGCTACTCTGACCATTTTGGGGACTGCTCAGGACGGAGGCATTCCTCAAGCAGGCTGTGGCTGCCAGAATTGTAGTGCAGCATTTGAGAACCCAGAAAAAAGCAGATTTCCTGTCTCTTTGGGAGTTAGAGATAATTCTGGAGGGATGCATCTCATTGAAGTTAGTAGAGCACTTCCTGAACAATTGAACATTTGGGCGAATGCTTGTGGATTGGAAAAACCAGTAAGACCTGATTCAGTCCTACTTACTCATGCCCACTTGGGTCATATTGAAGGAATTGGGCAATTTGGTAAAGAAGCTATGGGATGTACAGACATCACTCTTGTTTCTAGCGATTCGGTGGCTTCAATTTTGACAACTAGAAATTTAATGCAACCGTTTTCTAAAGTTGAATCTGATTCAGTGAATCCACCTATTTTCGAAAAGGATGGAGTTAGGTTCGAATTCATCCCAGTACCTCATAGAGACGATGTTTCAGATACCCATGCGATTTTGATTTCGGGTGAAAAAAGTAGAGTACTATTTCTCCCCGATCACGATGATTGGGATGATACTTTAGGCTCAGTAGGCTATTCCAATCCTCATGATTGGTTTGGTTCTATGAATCTGACTCATGTATTACTTGATGCTACTTTCTGGAATGGTGAAGAACTACCAGGTCGTGATATAACAAAGGTACCGCATCCAACTGTTGAGGATACTCTTTCAAGATTACAAGAATCGGAAAATGAAGGTCCAGAAATAATTCTCATACACCTAAACCACACTAATCCACTCAATAACTCAAATAGCGCTCAGTCACAAGCAATCAAGGCTGCTGGACTTACGGTGGGTAAAAGAGCCTGGAGCATCGAATTGTAGGGTCAAATACTGATGCTTATTTGTAATGGGGTCAACGGAAGGGTATGCGCCTGTCTGGGACAGTGGCGAGTGGATTGGGAAGAGCCCATGTATTCATGGCTCAGACCCACTATCAAGAGCAATTCAAATCAGTACTTGGGGCAGGAGCATGGCCGGGTACTCTCAATGTAGATGTTGAAGAAAAAGATATAGATAAATATCGTGAGTTAAGAATTGAGGCCGGTTTAGAAAAAGGCGAAACGACTACCAAAATAGAGTCGATTAGAATTGCTGGTTTTGAAAGGGATGGACGCTCTTTCGGTGGGGCAACTGCATTCCCTGCCAGTATCACATCAAATGGAGAAAAATGGATTAGATGCGCTATTCTAATTCCGGACTTGACTAGGCACACAGAAACCGCTGAGGTGATTTCCAGTTCGTTTTTGAGAGAAGTATTGTCTTGTTCAGATGGTGACATTGTCACCTTGCGGCTTGGATGAGGGCTAACCATTCTCTTTCCAACATCGAACTATTTTCCATCCTAGCTAGATTAAGCCACTGTTTGTGGGTTCTTTTCCCCTTGGGAGGACGGCTCATGTCATGATTAATCATTGAGTTTTGAAATTTGTATGAAAAATCAGGGTGGCTAATTTCCCAAAGTAGAAGTCCATCGGCAGATGCTAGACCAAGGTCTGATGCTTGCTTGGGATTTTCTAATGCCTGCTTGATATCAATTAGTTGGATGTCATTATTTGCAAATTGTTGTAATGCCGAAGCAATTCGACGTATTTGATTCCAAAGAAATGACTCTGCAACAACTGAAAAACCAACAACCCGGTTGTCAGCATCGAGCCAGGGCTGACAAGATTCAATCGACCTTATCGGACTCCTATCTGGATCAACTCTACAGAAATTGCTGAAGTCATGATGCCCTACGAAGACTTCACAGGCTTCTTTAAATTCAGCGAAATTCACATTCTCAGGCCAGCGCTTTATCATTTCACAACGATACATATAGAGCCTCTTTTCGGCTAATCTTGACCTTGTTCCATTTGGAACTCTATCGGCCTTCCAAAATACTATGTCATCGGGAGAATGGTCGTTAAGAGCAGAGATGAAGGTAGATTCTGTAATACTATTTGCAATTTCAATTGGAATAGATATTGTTGCCAAATTCATCCTTACACTGACTCCTGAATCAGTTCTACTAGATATCTCTAGACAATTATCTGACCACCATCCTAACTTTTCCAAGGCGATTTTAATTTCTCCTTGAACCGTACGGACGTCTGGTTGGATCTGAGAACCATGGAACTCGGCCCCATGGTACCCGAATGCGACCATGAAGAGGTCGCTGGTCACAATTAACCCTCTTCACTCATTTAGGCCGAGGTATTCAACTGCTTCTTCTGCAGATGTAAATCCTAGACCCAATAATGCAAAGGTTACTGCTTCTGAAATATACTGTCTTGCGATAGGGGCACTTCTATCGAAGTTCGTCTTCAGGTCAATCGCATCGATTAACCCACGAGCAGCCTCATAGAGGTGAAACGATACGTCAGTATCATCTGAAGCTTTACCGATTTCAACTAACTTGTGTAATTGTCTAACCGCCATCGGAATACGATCGAATTCAACAAGTGCATTGGCGTATGCAGCATTATAATCCGCATTGTCCGGAGCCATATTTGCAGCTCTTCTAAAGTATGCATTAATTTGACCCTCATTGATTCTGTCATTTCCTTTATCGTCGAGATTACCATTTTCTTGGATGTCGAAAAGTGCCGCTTCTGCCCATCCGTGATAACCTGCTGGGTCATCAGGGTTGGATTCGATGTATTGTTCGAATACTCCCATTGCTCCACCGTAGTCTCCACCAGTAATCAGTTGAGCCGCTTGTGTAATTACCTCGTCTGCACTCATATCTATTCCTCGGGTTATGTCTCACTCTGATACCGGTTATGAACGGTGCGGCGTAAGCCTTCGTAAATTGAATGGGATTAATTGAGAATTCCCCATGCGTGTTCCGCATTTCCTCTAATCCATTCATAATCATCTACAGAACGCAATCCTTGCTCATCAAGAATTGCAATCTTTTCGACCTCAAGAGGGTATTCATTGTAGGTTAAATGGCTAACAAATCCTGCTCTAGTAGGTTGGTCAAATACCCACCTTGCCCGTGAGGTAGCTCTAACATGGATTGAAATCTGTGTTCGGCCATTCCAAACTTTAACTTTGAATCGAGGCAGTAAATTACC
>DAOJ01000019.1:12747-13216 GCA_002502365.1 Euryarchaeota archaeon UBA106 | reverse complement strand
GTGCTGGTGGTGCTAGGAAAACAAAAGGGCACCGATGTTTGAGTCTGAAAATTGTTAATCCGGAGAATATTTTATTGGATTACTAATCAAAAAGGAACAACATGGAGCAGCCGCCTTCACCATTCGTCAAAGACAGAATGAAGTCCGAGAAGGCAAAAAGTGGAGTGATCAGTTCTAAACCTCCCCTAAAGGAATTGATTTTTTTCAGTATTTTACTATCGCCATTTCTATCGGTTGCTAGTTGGCCTTTTTGGTCACCCTTTGTATTACCTGAAGATTCTCAATTACCTATTGATGCAGCGGTGTGCTGTGGTATTCCCGGTTTTTTCGCAACGTGGATTATTGGGTACCAATATTTCCGATTATGGTCGAAATCTGAAGTGTCTATCGATGTAGAAAGAAACGAAGTAGCTTTCAGACAATCATTAATTATGACTCCTGGAATTTATTGGCGCAGTATGAAAAGACC
>DAOJ01000019.1:11915-12313 GCA_002502365.1 Euryarchaeota archaeon UBA106 | reverse complement strand
CGTACTACTGAAGAGTTTTTTGTCAAATTACACGGATATAGTACATTTCAAGGAGAAGCATGGAGTCTTGAAATTAGTGAGGTTGTTTGCCTTGGATGGTCTAAGGTTCCTGACTTTCAACTGATTAGAGAGTTGGCTAAATTATTGGGATTACCAACGCCAAAACATGATGAAGTATTTCCCGATGGAGAGCCTGGTAAAGGGACAATTTGGCCGTTATTTGTAACCTTAGGTATATTTTTTGGAATCATTATGATAGGAATTATGATTGAAAATATTGTGGATTTCGCTTCGGATATAATTAGTGATATAACTGAAGCCGTCAAACAATTTTTGCAAGGGATATTTTGAGATTTATTGTTGATTTGACTTGTCTAAATCTTGAGCTGGCGGGGAAA
>DAOJ01000019.1:0-11523 GCA_002502365.1 Euryarchaeota archaeon UBA106 | reverse complement strand
CTCATCGAACAAAAAGAAGCCATACATTGTCGCGATAATCACAGTGCCATAAGAAAAGGCACTTACCCAAGCTGCGTTTGCTTTGTGATAAGCCATAGTTATCCCTACTTGCCCCCCACCTGCTCCAATACCAACTCCCACCAATGCGGCAAAGGTATGGAGGTCCAGGCTAAGTAAATCTGGAGCGGCTTGAATAGTTGAGCCTGCGACTGAAAAAACTGCAAACCAAAATACAACTGAGGTGGCAGAATCTGTCTTTCTCAATTCTCTGACATAGATGTATGCTAAAGCAGCAAAGAAACCTGAGCCAAGTGCAAGCAAAGCATACGGCTCAACTGATTCTAAATTAGGTGAAACTATCAGTACAATCCCAGTAAATGCAGTAATTACAAGGGCGATTACAGAAGGCTGTACCTTCTCAGCAATTATTCTACCAGAGAGTAATGCTACAAACAAAGGAGCAGTATATTGCAAGGTTACGGCTTGACCAAGAGGGATTTTTGCTAATGAAGAAAAATACAAAATCATCGCTGTTAGGCCGACAGCACAACGTAGGAACATCGTCTTTGAATCGTTAACTTTCAATGAAATTCCACGACTTAATGCAAAGGCAACAACCGCGAATGCTATCACAGCAGAACGAACCAAAATCACCATCCAAACATCGATTCCTTCCAAACCGCTGGTGTACTTTACCAAGGCATTCATTGTACCGAAGCAAAGGCTTCCAAAAATCATCCACAGTACGGCAACATGAGGTGTGTCAACTGGTTCCGACAAACTCAGAGCCCCCAACGTGATTCTAGAACTGTAGAGACCTTCTGGTAGTCTTGACCGCCGTTGCTGTTTGGATCATGAAGATGGATTGGTATACCGTGGCTGGGCGCTTCTGCCAACTTGATATTGCGCCGGATTGCTGGCTCGATTAGTAATTCTGGGAATGCCTCTTTGACTTCGCTCGCAACCTGTTGATTAAGTGTAGTTGGAGCATGCATAGTTAGCATCACTCCATCAACTCCTAATCTAGGGTTTAGAAGTCCTCTTACCTCTCTAATTGTACCCGCCAACATGGCTAATCCCTCGAGGGCAAAATATTCCGTCTGGACTGGAATTATTATTCCATCACTTGCTACCAGTGCGTTGATTGTCACTATTCCCAATGATGGAGGTGTATCAATAATTACAACATCATAATGCGGTAAAAGTGGAATTAATGCCTCCGACAGCCTTCGCTCTCTACCAAGTTGTCTCAGCATCTCTTGTTCTAGGCCAACAAGAGAACGATCTCCGACGATTATGTGAACGCCATCAACGGCGGTCGCATGGCGACTCTCCACTGCACTTTCTGGATTGAGAATTAGATCTCGAGTGGTGGTTTTGACTCGACTCTTGTTTACTCCAAGTCCTGTTGCGCAATTGCCCTGTGAATCTGCATCGACAACCAATATCTTGTGACCGCGTAAAGCCAATTGCGCAGCGATATTGATTACACTCGTCGTTTTTCCGACTCCTCCTTTCTGATTGATGATGGTAACAACCCTCGCCCTGCCCTCGGGTGTAGGTTCAGATGTTGGTAGTTCCAGTGCATGCTTCGGGCGGGGTGCACTAATCTCATCCACATTGTCCAAGGTTGGAAGACCCTTGTCCTCGACCTCGGTAAATTCCGCATCGATAATCAGAGGAGCAGGGCCTGCCTCAGGCAGTTCCTCCGCTTGCTTATCGCTGGACATACGAGCGCCTACGGCGCTCGAAAGACTGTTCAATGTGCCGACGAATTATAAACTTCGGAGAGCGTTTACCTAACCGGTCTATGAATGCCAAATCAGTTCGGAGGTGTCCAATAATGATACCATCCCAAAACTCTAGCATTCTCTGCGTCCATTACACAAACAACATCGTGATTACGATCATTGTTGTCAGTCCAGGATTTCTCAGCATATACGCTGACTGCTCCATCTCCTAAGTTGATTGGTAATACATCAAAAATTTCGTTGTCTTCACTAACCGATAATCTGTAACTATACTCAACTCCATCATCCCATCCTCCACTACCATCGTTGATATGTAAATTCAGACCAGGATATCTTGAGGATGAAAGTAATCTGGATTCCAGTCGACTCATTGTCAATGTGTCAGGTATAGCATTACGATTCCATTGCACCGTACCATCATCCATATTTTCATCATCAATTAGTGAGCACCCCCCATTGTCTTCCTCAATAACGGTCCATCCTGCTCTTTCATCTTCGGTTACCCAAGACATATTCCATTGGATTTTTGAAGAAACTACCATTGTTGAGGCTCGCCAAATATATCCTCCTTGTTCAATTGCTGTAGCCACACCACTTGAGGAATAATTTGCCAGCGTGCAGTCCAATGCTGATTCAAGATCCCAGCTTCTTGTCTCACTCTCATCCGGCATGGCAACATTCCATTGCCTCTGAGAACTGGTTCCTGGCCGATCCTCTCCAGGCCCCGGCTTGCTAGTATAATCAACCCTCCATTCAATAGGATTTGAACCTAAATTAATTCCATCTGCTTTTGCTCGCATTGAGAAAGAGATTGTTATTCGCCCATCTGGGACTGTAGCATCAGATATAGATGACTCAATCAATCCACATTCACTAGTGCCCTGAGATTTATCGACTACAATATTTGCAGTTTGTTCTACAGGCCAAGGAACTCCAGATTTCACGAGTAGATTGATGTTTATATGGCCATTACATGCATCGAAATCTGGCTGAGAAATTGAAATTTCGTAAACTAATCCATGTTCGTTGTCTTTTCTTTCTTCACCTACAGTCCAGTACCAATCAGCACCATCCTTGGATGTTGAACCAGAACTCAAAGATTCATCTCCAAAGAAATCGTGTAAATCTAATGGAGTAAGTGGAAGAAATACGTAAGAAGATACAACTCCTAAACCAGATATTGCGTCTAATCCAAAAGTTGTAGCTTCAAGGTTAGTTGCTTCATTCTGGAAATCTCTAATCGTCAAATCCGTACTGGTTCGGATAATTTCCTTATCCCCAATATCAGTCCAAGTTTTTGTTGTCATTTCTAAAGAGTTGTCGAGGTATGTCCAACCGAATCCGGAGCATTCTCCATCACTCAGTACCTTTCCACTGAGGTCGATTCTCATCTCATGGTCAATCATTTTCTCAGCCGCAAGATGGGTTCTTCCGAATGCGTCTAACGCGCTAACTGCACCACTATATTGCTTATCGGTAGGGTGAATAATTTCTGAGGAATCCCCTTCTCTTATGCTGACACTTCCGGTTCCACTCGGAATTTCAGCGGTTAATTCATCACATACCTCGTCGAGGGTACCTGAACCAAAATCCCTGAAAATTGCGACCATGTCGTCACCCTCAATCTCTATACTAGAGCTTAGAACGTTGAACTCCATACTATCTCCATAGTGTAGATTTCTTGCTTGAAATGATGAGTCTTGATTCAATAAAAGAGTGAAGCCAATCGCCCCAAGAATAAGTGCAGCGATTGTTATTGCTCCGATTACCTTAGGGGAAAAATCGATTGAAGAAAGGCTAGGTATGGTGAATGTGATTGAAGCTTGAGATTCTTCGGACTCAATCTCATCTGCAACTAAAGTTTCTTCTTTTTCCTCAGCAATTACCCCGCCGGTCCAAGCATCTTGTTCATCTTCATCTGTTTCAAGGATGATACTTGCATCGCTCTCATCATCTAGAATTATTGAATCCTCGGGAACTGAATTTGATTGTTCGGATAAGTTATCCAACCACTGTTGGCCATAATGGTTCCATTGTTCTATAGTCCAACCATCTGGAATTCCGTCTTCTGGAATTGGTGGTCCGGTCTTGGTCTCAACGATGTCTGCTTCCATTACTTCGGCTTCTAGAACCTCTTCAGGTTCGTTAGAATCCTCCGCTTCATCCTCTATCGACTGGGTACTGCTACCTGAGTCAATCCGAGACAGTAATCGATCTATTGCATCGTCTTTTTCTTGCTCTGAATTGGATGAATCTAGAATATTTTTGGATGATTTTTCAGCCTCATTTGCGCCAAGTAAACGAGAGATTAATTCATCTTTATTTCCTGATATCATCAAGCCGTTATCTTTGCACAATAAACGCAATTCAGAGACCTTCATCGAAGATAGTGAATCACGGTCCAGACTTACCCCTCCCACGCAACTAACGAATGCCAGTCCGACACTGGGTCTTTCAACTCCTTCGGCGTTCCGCTCCGTGGAAAGGGGATACCTGCTCCGGTTAGAGTTGGCCGAGACCGCTATTTTTGCAATATTATTCTCAAATTATTCATTTAATTTGTATTTCTCAAATTGAAAAATCATCCGTCAGACTCAAGAAGGGATGGTGGTGGGCGCGAATTATGTACCCACGCCTGGTCATTCTGTCCCGAGGCCCGAGGTTGTATTCAACTCGGCGTCTAGCAGAAGAGGCTCAAAAGGCTGGATGGGCTGTTAGGATCATTGACCCACTTTCTCTCACTGTGGTTGTCGATGAAAAGGGTGGAAGGATTTTCCATCGAGGTTGGCCGATCGAGTGTGAAGCTGTTATTCCTCGGATTGGCTATTCAATTACCAGACGTGGTGTGGCTATCGTTAGACAATTTGAGCAAATGGGAGTAATTGTCCTAAATCAGTCACTTTCAATCGAACAGAGTCGAGATAAGTTGCTTGCTAGTCAGGTAATGGCTGACGCAGGAGTCCCAATTCCGGTAACCGCGCATGTTGCATCTACTACCGACATAGACAGTGCTCTTGCAAGAGTAGGAGGAGTTCCTTGTGTGGTAAAGGCAACCGAAGGTACTCAAGGTTCTGGAGTCTTCTTAGCAGATAATTATCATCAGGTTCGCCAATTGGTCAGCCAAATGCTCGAGAGAGGTATGAAGCCACTTGTTCAGACCTACGTTGAGGAATCTCATGGTAAGGACATTCGAGTTCTTGTGGTCGGAGGAAAGGTTGCAGCAGCAATGCGTCGTCGAGCTTCTGGAAACGAATTCAGATCTAACTTCCATTTGGGTGGTAGTGTAGAAAGAGTGAAACTTAGCGATGATTTTGTCAATGTAGCTTTAGCGGCTGCAAATATTCTTGGAATGGATATTGCCGGTGTTGACCTTTTAGAATCTGGAGATGGACCTCTTGTATTGGAAGTCAATTCTAGCCCTGGATTAGAGGGGATTGAAGGCGCATCTGGAGTAAATGTTGCTGGCGCGGTCGCGCAGCATCTTAACGAACGTCTGCAAGCATATGAAAATCAAAAAACGCAAGAGGCTGACATTGTAATTTCCAAGCAGAATAAATCTTCTTTGACTTCTGAATAAATCGATATTCGGCATTTTTTCAGGCCAGCGGAAAATATGCTCTATTGCCCTACAACATCAGAAGCATTCAAGTTTGGATAGAGGCACTTGGGCTCGCCCGTATGGGCAGGGATGCACCCGTCGTTAGCGACGGAAATAGGCGAGGGAACGATATATGGAAGGCGAAGATAGAGGAATTGCTAGCCAAAAGGTTGAGCAGGGGCGGTTCGATACTTCCTCTAACATTAGTCAAGAAAATTCACTCTCGCCCCTACCTCCCAGATTAATGCGCTTAGGCGCTTTACCTTGGTTTGAGTGCTGGGCAGGACAATTACGGGCTGAGAAAAAATCCAAACACACAATCCGTGCATATACCGTTGCCGCACGTGATTTCTCTACTACCTCGTTACCAGGTGAAGAAACTATCACTTGGGAACAGGCTCAGAATCTACCAGTGCGGGTCTATCATGGAAGAGTTAATCCTTCCATGGGACGAATAGATGCTTGGCTAAATAGTCTAGGCGAACTAAGACCTGCAACTATCAATGCTAGGATTGCAGCTGTATCTCATCTTCTGAAATGGTTAGGATATGCCGTTCCTGAATGGGTTCAGAGGCCAGCGAGAAGAAGACCATTGCCGAGACCATTAGGTCGTTCTGAAGTTCTGAAAGTTCGTTCTGCAGCACTTAGAATGGAGGATCCATTGGCGCATCCTATAGTTACAACAATGTTGGATACAGGTCTAAGAATCTCTGAATTATGCAATTTAGATATCGATGATGTAGACCATGAGGACCTTTCTGCATTGGTAATTGGAGGAAAAGGAGAGAAGGATAGAACGGTTCTATTCACCAAGAAAACCACAGAGGCAATCGCGGCTTGGGACCCAATTAGAGCAATGCGATTGAAATTAGCTGGCTCCGAAGATTCTGAGAGGGCACTTTTCCTTTCCAGCCGAGGTAACAGAATCAATCCTCGTTCAATTCAGAAACTAATCGACAGATTAGCCGATGAGGCTGAAATTCCAAGGGCTCGGCTTTCACCACACACATTGAGACACACATTCGCCACTGGACTTCTTGAGCGAGGTGCAGACTTAGTCACAATTCAACGATTATTGGGACATGCAAGTATTGCAACCACCCGAGTTTACCTTGAAATTAGTGACCAGACCTTGAGAGAGATTTACCACAGGGCTCAAAGGCTACCTGAGTTAGAAGAATTTGAAATTGATTCAGAGGTTGAAAATGAGTTGGAAAGTGAATATTTGATACTACCTGCTACAGCAATTTCAAACGAATAAAATTCATTTCTTTGCTGGATTTTTCTTATTTTGCCTTTTATCTACTGATTCAGGGCCTTGCCATTCTCGCTCTGGTTGCACTATATTTCCTAGATGCCCGGGCAGTGGACAATATTTGCCTGAACGGCAACGCGAGCAGTTATCCTTTGGTGGAATTTCTACGACTTTGGTAAGTCGCCCATACTTTCGCCGCGGCACAGGAGGCTGCTTACTCAGACGGAACTTGAGCATTCTCGTCTACACGTAACGTTCAACCTAAGGATAGGATAGGCCTCATCATGGTTGACGAGGCCGAGTCAGATCCGAAGGGAACTATCGGTATCGACCCAAAAAAATCCATCCTATGGGCTCAGGTTAGGGAAGGGCAACCTCAGATGTCAATAGATATTGAGGGTAGACTTAGGCCATCGGGTATCAAGGGAAATTCAAAGGTGTACCTTGGAGATGTTGCAAGAGCCGCCCTTCGTAGCCTAGGGCCTGCTGACCCTCCTTACTTCGAGAATAGACCTAGTTACGATGAGCAAAGATGGACTTTCTCAACAACCGCAGGTGATGTGTCTATGGTCGTTTTTTCTGATTCATATTGGGGATTTGGATTATTACCAAAATGCTTTCTAAATCGCCTTGAAATAACTGGCCCATTGGCTCTACGTGCACGTATTGTTCTAGATATTTCAGCAACATTGGGTCACAAGCCCTGGGAACCTTCTTGGTCAAGAAAATTTGAGAATTTAACTGGTGCGACGGTTACAGAACACCGAACTGCTTGGCAAGAACTAATCCATTACGCTAGGGATGAAATGAACGAACAAATCACCATAGTTTCTGATAAAATTACATCATTGAAGGGAGGGGGAGATATCGAGCTCATCCTCAATGAAGCTCAGCAGAATTTGGATGAGGCTCGGGCTGCATTATCAGATTACAACGCACCAGCGGTGGAGCGTGCTCTAGCCAGAGCTACTCAGGCGCTTGTAGAAGCAGATCCTACGACTGAAGTAAGATCTTCTGAAGATGAGGCTCTTAGATCTAAATTTACCAATAAAATCGAGAAGAATAGTGGTCAGGATGAAATCAAAGCTTCTCATCTATTAGATGATGAAATTCCACTAGTCGATATGACTGATGAAGAGTAATTAGACAATTCCGGAAAGGACATCGCCCATCCACGCCCAAACACCGTGATGTTGGAGATAAATCGCTAGAGAAAATACCACACAAGCGGCGTAAACTAGACCCTTGCTAATCTGAATGGCATTCTCTGACTCTTCATCGAAGTAACGAATTAGCCCCGCTGCTTGCTGGATGCCGCTGCCCTTCTTCTCCTTCGCCATCGAGCCGTCGCACCTACCTGCACTATTTCAAGACGGCGAATAACATGAAACAAACGGAATCGATGAAAATATCTAAAATTTATACTAAAATCAAGGATCTAGGGTCTCGATTAATACACAGCCGCCATCAAGTTCAACAATCTTTGAAGCCGCATCCATTGCAGCATCAATTCCAGCAGTCATTAGAATTTCTCGACGCTTTCCGGCGGATGATTCGAAAACCAATCTATGGGACAATACTTCCAATACATCCCTATCAACGACCTGCCATACCCATTCTTCCTTATCAACGGTAATCAGTGCTTCAACCGGAACAAGTGGCCCTTGTTTACTTCCGTTCATTCTTGCACGTTCAACAAGACCGACCAACTTACGCGTTGCTTCAGTATTTGTTGTTCGATTAGGTTCTGTAGGGCTCCTCGCAATTCTCCTTCTCAGTCTAGTCATGTGCATCCCATACGGCATACGCCGTGAATCGCGAGCGCATAGTTGAAGGTTTAACCGTTTACGAATTTGTTCAGCGGATAATTGCGATTTATCGATTGAAATGAGATTGCCGGCGCCAATCGATTGATGTCCAAGATGTTTGACGCCAGCATGTGCGGGAGGAGGTCGATTGGGGGAAGGCCGCGCGCGAAAGTCTACTGTTGAAAGCTGTAAAAGTTTGGCGAGATGATTCCGATATATGGTTCTCTCACGCATACGAAAGGCTTCAAGAAACTGTCAGAGTTAACCCACTTTCGGCAGATAGAGAATGGGTTGAAAATTGGTTAAAATCATTAGATTGCGAGCCTATACCTTGGTTTAATGGAGTAGGCTCAGCTTGGACAATGCCATTTCCTCGGGGCAAAGCCCTAGGTGAAGTGAAAACTAATCTTGCAGCCCTCCATGAAACTGGTAGACTTACCAGGCAGGAGGCAGTTTCCATGTTACCTGTATTGGCTTTAGATCCTCAACCCGGCGAGTACGTTCTCGACCTTTGTGCAAGCCCTGGATCAAAGACCTCTCAGATTGCAGAGCACCTAGACAACTCAGGTGTTGTTGTTGCTAATGAAATCGCAAGAAGTCGCGTGAATTTGCTGGTATCAAATATGCAAAGACATAGAACTAGAAGTAACATTATTGTGAATCATGACGCTCGACATTTTCCTAATGTTCCCGAATACGGTTACGATCGAATATTGGTAGACGCGCCTTGCACTGGAACCGGAACCACTCGTAAAAATCCAGATGTTTGGTCTCGCTGGAATCCAAATGGAGGTCGTTCGATGCAAAAATTGCAAATTGATATTCTCAATAGAGCGGTTAGGATAGTTAAGAATGGAGGGAGGGTAGTTTACTCAACCTGCTCACTTGACCCTATAGAAAATGAAGCCGTTGTGGCCGAAGTACTCAGACAAAATAGAAAATTAAAGTTAATTTCAGCTCATGATTTGATTCCAAATCTAATTGCCTCTGAAGGGATGAATCATTGGCCTGTACTTTCGGATGATTGTTCAATTGTTCAGGAAAATGAAAATCTAGATTGCTTCTATCCACCATCCGAAAGTCGCATTATGGAATCCCTTCCACTATGTATGCGAGTATGGAATGATCAATCCAAAGCTGGAGGGTTTTTCCTAGCTGTTTTCGAAAAAAATTCAGACTCTGATGATGATACAGATGTTGAGATTGAACACACACTTAGCGAAAAAGAAGCACCTCAAGATAATGAAAATCTACCACAGCCAATTACGCTTGAAGTTCGAGAATCATTAGAAGATGAATTGGGTAGTTTGCCAAGAAATCTTTGGCAAAGAGGAAAAAAGATTCTTTGGACGTCCCCGGAAGCAAAACAAATTTGGGAATCAAAGAGAAGTCGCAGAGGCGGAAGGATACGAATTCCCGGTAATCGGTGGCGACCGCTAAAGGTGGTGTATCTAGGGCTTGAATCATTCCATCTTCGGAAGGGAAAATTCGAGAGAGTAGTTGGCTCTGCAGCCAAATTAATCTCTAAAGAAATAGACTTAGGAAAAACTATTGTAAATTCAAAAATTATCGATTCATTGTTATCTGGAGAAGAACCTGAACCTAGTTCCATCGATTCATCTTTGTCCTCAGTGAGAGGAAACCACCTACTGATCGACAACCTAGATGGTACAACAATCCCAGTATGGATTGGCGGTAGAATTACCTTAATGATGAGAAAATCAGAAGTCAGAGTCTTACAAGAAATTAGAGATATTGGACATGATAGCGAAGAGTGAACAAATGCACAAAATCATTGCTTATTTTGATGTGAATGTTCAATAGCCTCATGTTTTCAGGTCAGTCTCCAGAGGTAGAACCATGCTAGACGATACTGACCGTTCCATTATCGAAGTGCTTGAAAGAGACGCTAGGACATCTTTACGGAGAATTGCTGAGGAGGTTGACGTATCACTTGGAACTGTCAGTAACAGAGTCAAAAAGTTGGAAGAAAACGGAGTCATCAAGGATTATAGAGTGATTTTAGATTCTGAAAAAGTTGGATGGAACCTTAATGTTGTAATTGGATTAAGAATTCAAAAAGGCAGACTGATTGAAATCCAAGAGAAAATTGCTCGTGATAATCGAGTATATGGGGTCTATGATGTAACCGGAGAATTCGATTCTATGGTAATTGCAAGAGCAAGAGATCGAAGTGACCTTGATGACTTATCGAAAAACGTACTATCGATGGACGGAGTGGTGCGTTCGGTTACTCATTTAGTTCTGAATACTGTCAAAGAGGGACCTACTTCATTCCCGAAATGAGTTCAAAGGCTGTCAAGTTGAACCTCGATTAATGATCTCAGAGTTTTAGCAAATGGTGCGAGCGCTTCGACCGTTTTTCCCTCTGGCTTCATGACCCTCAACAGAACATTTCTGAGAGTTTCATCAATTGGAACGTCGAGTGAATTTAATCGCTCCCGCAGTGAATTCTGTATCTGTCCTCCGGTACGGTCCCAATCCATTAGCAGAATAATTGGGGGGCCACCATCGATTGTGTTACGAGTTCCATAATTGTCATAGAAATAGGCCACAATCCTAGATAGATCCCACCCTCGATTAAACAGTTCAATAGGCCCTTCAAATCCCAATGCACGGAGGGCTAATTTGTCGCGTTTACCTTCAACTACGATGGGGCAACCAGCTCCGCCATCAGAAGGCATTCGATTTCTGAGTTGACTTTCTGCGAAGGCTCTAGCAGCCAACGTAAATCGAATTTCTCGATCAGGTGGACCACCTAATTTCCCTCCATCTTGAATCCAATCACTAGCACCCATTGCACAAATCTCCTGAATAAGAAATTCAGAATTACCTCACTATTCCGACGTTATTCTTGTGTTGTCTGAATAGTTGAACGTATGAAGTCATTTCCGACTACGTCGGACCTCTCTTCAGGAACCTCAAACCTCACACTTATGAGGGACTTTCACACGCGCTCAGACCGGAGATAACGATGAGTCTCATCACACCTCTATACGATAGCCTCTGGAACGAGTATCTTGCTTGGTCGGCTTTGGTTGCATTGTTCACCTTTGGATGGCTGTATCACCACTCATTTTTCTATCGCTC
>DAOJ01000055.1:2745-3098 GCA_002502365.1 Euryarchaeota archaeon UBA106 | reverse complement strand
ATTCAATCTGTAACAACTGATTCAACTGGTCGAGCAACGTTGATTATTCCAGTAGACTCACAAAGAACCCAAGGCTCTATGTTAATTTCAGCAGAATTCCCTGGAATAAATGGAACTACAGGATTGATTGGAGACTCCACCTGGTCTCGAGTAATTGTTCTGGCACCAACTGTAATCGAATTCACAGAATTAACTGGATCTATGATCGCTGGAGAAAACATCACCTTCACTGGCACACTTCTAGATGAACATGGTCAATTATTGACGGATAACGGTCTAATTTCAGGTGGAGTAATCCATATTTGGATTGATGGAATTGATGTTGGTTCAGCCTACACAACAGTTTCTAATGC
>DAOJ01000055.1:2506-2652 GCA_002502365.1 Euryarchaeota archaeon UBA106 | reverse complement strand
CTACAGGATTGATTGGAGACTCCATCTGGTCCCGAGTAATTGTTCTCGCACCAACCGTAATCGAATTCACAGAATTAACTGGATCTATGATCGCTGGAGAAAACATTACCTTCACTGGCACACTTCTAGATGAACATGGTCAATTA
>DAOJ01000055.1:0-2438 GCA_002502365.1 Euryarchaeota archaeon UBA106 | reverse complement strand
AGCCTACACAACAGTTTCTAATGCATCCACAGGGCAATGGAGAGTTACCTATGATTTACCATTAGACATGGATTACGGTGCTCATACAGTTACAGCGAAATTCCTTGGAGGATTTACTTGGGTTGACCCTATGGGTCAAGGAGATTCCTTGAACCCTGAATATTACCTGCCTTCTGCCACTACAGTCGGATTCAATGTCACACAAACATCTCAAGTCGTTCTTACAACTCCTCCCGGCGAGGTGGATAGGAACCAACTACTACTAATTGAGGGAATGCTTACCGATGGAGCTGGTCGTACACTCGGAGATAGATATCTAGAAGTGACTATGAATGACCAATTCTTAACCGGCCTACAAGTAGAGGAAAATGGCACATTCAGCGTATATCTCCCAATCCCTCCAGATATGCCCCTAGGGCCTCGCTTGGTGAAGATAATTTTCCAAGGTGAAGAGTTCATACTACCTTCTAATTCAACCACAGTATTCACAGTATACGCACCGACCATCATTTCCATAGATCCTCCAAGTGCTTATGCTGTAGGGGATGAAATGAGACTAACGGGAACGGTTAGGGATAATCTTCCAGATGGAGGGTTGGCAAATCATTCACTTGAGATTTTCATTGACGGAACTTTAGTGGGTATCACAACAAGCCGTGAAAATGGAGATTGGTCTTTCAATTGGGTGGTTTCAGACTTCTTGGACATAGGCTTCCATACAATAACTGTGACCGCACCTGCACAAGGCTACTACAGACCGGGAAGTGTAGATGCCAATCTAACGATTGCTTACCACACTGCGATTAATCTGCAGGTGGATGATGTGTCGGTTACTAGAGGAGAACAATGGAACTTCACAGGACGATTATTTGACTCAGATACCGCAGGGGCACCTGGTCTTTCGGGTCGAGAAATTATAATCTCACTTGATGGTGTAGAAATCAACCGAATTACTACTGGTAATGATGGAGTTTTCGAATTCGACTATTCAATTGGCTACCTAATTGCAAGAGGTGGGCATGATATTAGATTCACCTTTGAGGGCCAAACATTCTACCTTCCAGTTGAGTATAACATGACGGTTTATGCAAAGGCAGATATCCAGATTGAAGTTCTTTGGGAAACCGATCTGATAATTCGTTCAGATGAATCAAAGGAAATTAAATTGGTTGCAAGGATTGTCGAAGTTGGTGGGGAAAGCAACGTCATTGAGGGTATGGAAGTGGTCTTACTTTGGAACGGTTTAGCCGAACCTTCAACCCTAGTTTGGGATGAATCCACAGGCCACTTCGAACTAATCTCTCCAGCTCGCTCAACGATGCCTCCTGGAGAGTTATCGCTCACAATATCCGCACTCCCTGATGCTGATAGATTCCTGAATGGTGTAGATATTGAGCATATAGTCAACATCCGAGTTCCTGTGACATTTACATTTACACCGGATAGCCATCATATCAAGGAAAACCAGAGGAGAATAAATGGTACTGTGACAGTTGTTGCTAATGATACGGGCCTTCCCGTTGAGGGTATTTCCATTGTCGCTAGACTGGTCAATCAATCTGTGATACATTTCCAAAATGTCAAACTCACCGACTCAAATGGCATAATGGATTATGATTTCACGATACAAAACCAACCAGCATTTTATGACAAGAATAAATGGGGGGAATTATCCCTAATATTCCAAACAGATTCTCAATTAATCAGTCCAAATGATCGATTGTGGTTGAACAATGATTATTCCGGTATCGAGATGACTTACGAAGATCCAGCGCCTCTCTTCACATTCTGGCAAATTATCGCTATAATTGGAATAATCTTGATTTTAGGAACTCTAGTTGGATTAGGTTTGTCTCTCAGAAAACGCCGTTTAGCAGCTATTGATGAAATGGCTGGAATTTTCAGTTATACAGCAGAGTTACTAGCCGCTGGAGACGAAATCCGAGAGGCTATATTCGGTTGTTATGAGAGCCTATGCAATATACTGATGAGAAATGGATTCCTTCGCCGAGACTTTGAAACTGTAAGGGAATTTGAAATGGCAATTAGAAAAGCCCTACCGATTAGTGAAGAAGCTCTTGTGGCATTAGACCGAATTTTCGAGGAGGCCAGATATTCATCTCACAAGTTGGGAGATGGTCATAGACAAAACGCTCAGCATGCACTAACGATGGTATTGCAAGAAATTGATGGATTACAAGACGTACCAGAGAGAGATTCATTCGATCTTAGTGAAGCAGTCGCCTGATCAATCAAAATTCAGATGAAGAACTCCATCTGAGATAATTGCCGACTCAACATCCATTGACGCTGGAACTGAAAGAGTGCGAATCATCCCTCCGAAGCGTTCAGGAGCAATCACTCGGACTAATCTTTTGCCATCGTCTATTGACGTAGTTACCGAAAGTTCAGTTAGAGTGTCCATATCTAAATGGATG
>DAOJ01000002.1:3421-12016 GCA_002502365.1 Euryarchaeota archaeon UBA106 | reverse complement strand
CTACACTCCCCCCTTGCACGCTTATAGCCTATACGAACCGGTTTCCGAGCCGACCGCGTAGCGGTCGAATTAGGTCAGAGAGATTCTACTCGACTCCAGCGTCTCGCTTGTATTCTTCATACACTTCTCGGAACAGTTTGATGTCCGATTCAAACGTCTCTGGTAGCAAGGGGCCGAATGAGAATCTAAAGAATCTAGAATACGGTGTTTGGTAACTTGGGTCCTTTGAATGAGGTCTTGCCATATCGCAATCCTTAGCACAGAGAATAGCAGCTCCATGTTTGAACAAGCGTTTGTTCAATTCATCACTATTCATTCCCTCCGGTAATTCCAGCCAATGGTAGAATCCTCCATTACCGGTGTAAACACCAAGCCCCATCTCTTCGAATGCCTTGCCGTACCTTTCACGTTGCCAATTGTAGTGTTGCTCAACAGCTGCTCTTGCTTTCTCAACTCGACTTGGTTCTAGTAACTTCACCGCATAATGTTGTGAAGGATGGCTTACGCCACCCATTCCAAAACTCGAGTAATTTGCCATAGTCTCAATATTTGTCTTGCTGGCGATAATCCAACCGATTCTGATTCCTGGTGATTGCAAGCCTTTGGTACAAGCGCCAGCAAGGAAGACGTTGCTATTATCGAGATCTTGTACAAATTCGATTCCACTAACGGATGGTGTGTGGAACATCTCGTAGGCTTCATCGAGAAGAATTCCATTACCCGGTTTTTCTGCCATCTCGATTAGTTCTCGCAACTCTTCTCCAGAACGGGTTTGACCTGATGGATTCTGAGGGTTTGAAATAACTGGCAATAATCCCGTATCTTCACTAACTCCTTCTCGGTTAAAGTATTGTGAATTACTCGGATGGAAATTATTCTCTTTGGTGAAAGGAACAATGTCGTATTCGGTATTTGTTTGAGTTAGAATGTCGAGATATGCAGGCCATTCTATGTTACCAATTCTAACCTTGATGTGTTCTTTTAGGAAGGCCATTACCGTGTAGATTCCGGGCCTTCCTCCGGCGAAGACCATTACATTGTCTGGAGTAATGGATGAGCCATATCGTGAGTTGTAGTAGTCAACGATCGCTTCTCGCAATTCTGGATGTCCCCAAGCCTTGGGATAGAATCGGTCTTCCCATGTCACTTCTACACTATCCGGAAGGGCGGGTCCACCGAATTTTTCCAGCGGAGTTGTAAGCGGAAAACCTTGCGACCATGGATGAGTCCCTTCTGTCCCCATGAAGCTACCAAAGGTGTCCCTAAATGCATAGAGGGTTTCGTAAATTCCCATAGGAGGACAGTTGTCTGAGAGAAAAGATTCCACTTGATTCACTCCACTGTTGTCATCCATCATGACTATCCGTATCGAATAAGATACATCATAATGTTCCTTCTGAATTTTCTTTTCTAGAAGTTCCGTCCTAATGATAAAGTAAAATATCGAATTTTCCACAGGGAAAAACAAGCCTAAGCAATAGTTTTCTTGAAATGTAAGCCCAATTTGGGTGACACTATGCGCGACTACCCTTCTGAGAGGGTCGACCTACGGTCGGATACTGTTACTCAGCCAACTGAGTTGATGCGACAACTAATGGCTTCCGCTGAGGTTGGCGATGATGTGATGGGCGATGACCCAACGGTGAATACATTGCAAGAAAAGGTAGCAAAAATTCTCGGTAAGGAAGCAGGTCTTTTCGTTTCTTCAGGAACAATGGGTAATGCTGTTGCCATTTTGGCTCATACCAGACCTGGCGATGAGATTGTTGCATATACAAAATCACATATTTTCAGATATGAAGGAGGCGGTTATGCATCTCTTGCTGGATGCTCAATGTCGTTAGTCCCAAGCCCAGATGGAATAATGAAACCTGCAGATGTAAAGGCGGCAATAAGAAAAGCAGAGGGAAGCGAATCACACTATCCTGATTGCAGTTTAGTATGCGTAGAGAATACCTCAAACTTAGGTGGAGGCTCAGTTTACCCACAAGATATCTTGGATGAAATTTGTAAGATTGCTCACGAGAATGGCTGTATGGCGCACATGGATGGTGCACGATTATTCAATGCTGTTGTGGTTTCTGGTACTGATCCTGCTAGGATGGTTAGAGATTTTGACACCGTTACGATTTGCCTTTCGAAAGGACTTGGTGCACCGGTTGGCTCTGTTTTGGTTGGAAGTAAAGAATTCATCGACCGTGCACATAGATTTAGAAAGATGCTTGGTGGAGGAATGCGTCAAGCTGGAATAATTGCGGCTGGAGGCCTATATGCTCTGGAAAATAATCTCGAACGCCTTTCAGAAGACCACGTTCGAGCAAAGAGACTAGCCTTAGCAATTAATGAAATGGAGAATTATGCAGTAGAGTTAGATGCAGTTCACTCCAACATAGTTTTGATTTCTACCCCAGAGGGTGCTGCAAAATCCGTTGTATCAAAACTAGCTGAGAAAGGAATTGATATTATCGATATTCACGATTCTCAAGTTAGAGCCGTTACTCATTTGCATATTACTGACGAAGATATTGATAGAGCCATTGAGGCATTTTCTTCAACGCAATAAGGCCGAACCCTTGAACATCAGTTCTTTTTCCGAGGATCGATGAGAAGTCTTCTGGCAGTACTCCTCACGGCCTTACTTCTAGCACCTATGGGTGCTTTGGGAGAGAGCGGAACAATTTGGGTTGATGCAAGGGGGCAAAAAGATGCTGGTACTTTCGGCGGTTTAACACTTGATATGGGAAATAGTACTGAAGATGATAGCAAAAGTGTAGATTACAATGATTTGCCAAATATTGTTGAGGTCTATACTGCTACTTGGTGTTGGAATTGCGTTACTAATGAGCGTGCGATGAGTGAAGCGGTGGAAGGCACCGATGCGGTACTAATCCACTATCACCGTGTTTGGATAGAACCTGAAGATCCATTCGGCTCTGATAGCACAGAGGAACGCTGGGTAGGAAATTATGGAGAGTCTTCGAAATCAGTTGCTGGAGAGGAGAGAATCGCTCCTAGTTTGGTGGTAGATGGTCAGCGATTACATACCGGTTCTGTGGCAAAAGGCACTTCATTGGTTGACGATTATTCACAGTCATTACAGGTTGGAAATCGAGCTTGGTTTACTGGTGGCACAATCGATTTTTCCGTTTCTTTCACTGAATCCGGAGCGAGTTTTTCATGGAACTTTGACAATCTAGTATTTTCTTGTGCTGACGATTGTCCAACTCAGACTACAACTCCATGGATTGTATTCGTCGAGGATTCGGCAAATTTTGAAGATGGTAGTAATAATTTGGAGGATTATCTGCATGTTAATCATGCAGCAAGCCAGCTTTCTGGAACTAATGGAACAGAGATTCTGGATATACCGGAAACTTGGGATGGTGAAGATATGAAAGCAATATTGCTTATCGATTGGGAAATCGAAAAAGAAGGCGGAAATAGTTTCCACGATAGTCTACCAGCAGTTGGCATAGCCACTCTCTTGTCTCTACTCGCCGCCGTCCCCCTAGTAAGAAGTCGACGCCAATGAGGCTAATTCTGAGCCAAACCCATCGGCGGGTTCAAGAACCCCCTCGAAGCATCGAAGATGCTCGGTGAGGTCATGGTTCAGGAACTGGTAGTCTCTGTCACCAACGAAGAGGTTCTACCAGGGCCCATTCCGAAATGGTTACTCGATCACATAGAAAGACAGAGTACAGACCCTTCACCTCCTTCTCAGGGAGGTGCTTATCGAATTCTAATTCTGTACCCTAACGAGGAATCACGTAGAGAAAATCTGGAGCGTCTTGCCGATAGAGGATTGGTCATCGATAGAACTCTCCATCATACTATAGATTCCTTGGAAAAATCTCTAGTTGCCGATCTACGAATGCCTAGGATCCTTTCTTTAGCGGGTGGATGGAATCTTATTCTGCATGCAGCTTGTGTTAAAGCAGCAGCAAATCTTCAATTTCCAATTATTCATCCTATTCCCAACTTATCATGGAACAAAAACAAGACCCGTTCCCTTTCAGCCCTACATTCAGTTCTCGCTAAGGAAGGAAAATTGGATGATTGGGACGGTGCTGGAATAGAAGGATTCTCCAGAGTCTTAAAACAGTTGGAGAATCAATTAGGTAGAACACACCCAGACTTTGTTACTAGAAGGGTAATTCAAGGCTTAGATGACTCCTTCGAAAGAGGTAATCTTCCGTTCAGTCTACATGAAATTGATGGCATAATTATGCTTGACCATTCTCCAGTTATGAATTCTGAAAGAATAGAATTTCTGCGATCCATTTCAAAATTAAGGCCAATTCATCAATTGGTTTATCCTGGCAATTTTAGAAGGGGGATGCATGGATTTATTCTAGAGGATGAATATCCGATTAGTAAATCAGAAAATTTGCCGAATTGGGTTCCTAAACATGAAATATCCAACCCTGTAGATCGAATGCAACCTTCCAATCATCGTAGATTTAGGTTACAAAGAGAGACGCATTCAATACCTCAAGCCACTAGATTGATTTCGGAACAACTTGCTAAAAATCCATCTTCAAGAATTTTGTTGATTGACCCCACATCTGATGAAGAAAACCATCAGTGGACCCGTGCTTTAGCGGATTTAGGAATCTCTCTTCAAGATGCTCCCTCGATGACATCCAGTAAACCGTTGGGTCATTGGATTGCGTCATTAGCTGGTGTATGCCACGGACCAAATGCATGGTCATTGGATTCACTACGCTCGCTTGCTCTGCAGAGGTCATTGAGACTAATTCCTCTACAAAATTCTCATCCAACCAAAGAAGATATTCTTCCTGAAGCCAATGCAGATTTACTATCGGAATTAGCCCGAGGTGACCATATTCTTGGAGGCGCAGGCACACTTGAAAGATGGTTACTCACACTTTCCAGACAAGAATTAGATGCTCGCAAAGGACCATCCAAGGAGGCCACACAATGGTGGCTTCTTTCTTTAGCTCAGAGCAATCATCCACTTCTAGCAGATTTCGATAAGTCAGTCTTATCCAATGCTGACTTGTGGATCGGTTGCCACACCGGTCAATCCCTACCACGATTAACTTCCGCAAACAATGGTGATGAATGGCTTTATCAGGCACTTTCTCGAGTTGATTTGAATTCTGGGATTGAATCAGCGGACGGATCTAATTCACTGCCCGCTGCAGTAATTCAGAGCCTCGTAGATTCACATTCCCGCCTAAGAAAAATGCAACGAATAATTTCACAAACCATTCCTAGCGGAGGTTCAGAATGGGTAGCTGAATTAGAAATAATTCTATCAAACACTCCTGTAAGAGGTGGTGGAGGAAATTGTCAGGGTCGGATTCGATTAATTACTCCTGAGAATGCCTTGGGTTGTACCGCGGATTTGATTATCCTTGCTAACATATCGAGTACATCTTGGGATTTACGAGTTCCAAAGGTCCCACTCCTTGGAGATGAGGAGCGACATAGGCAGGGAATACTTCGTCCTGATACTCCAATAAGACAAGCTCGCCATCATCTATACCACCTACTTAGCGCGGCTAAATCTGAAATCGTAATTCTAGATCCGAGTGAGGATAAATCAACTCCCGTAGCCGCTCCAATCCGTGAATGGATTACAACCAATAGTCCAGAATCAAGCTCAATTTTGCTTGAAGAATCTCCTGGTAGAGAAAATGATTCTAGTAATCAGAGATGGTTAGATGGGAAGTCTCTGCGAAATATGCAAGCCCCATCACGATTAGCTCTCAACCCATCAGCGGTTTCAATTCCCCTTGATATCGAAATTCAACAAGATAGAGAGCGAAGAAAACCCCGTAGCGTAGATTCAGAAGGATACTTTTTTGATTCAGCAACTCCACATATTTGGGGTCTGGAGAATTCTCAATTACTACGGAAACCTAGGAAAAACAGTGTCAGTCCAAGAATGGCCTCAAGATGGCCAGTGGTTGGAGGCCCTCGCAGAGCATCTATCGATCCTAGGCCTTTGAGTCCACTAGAAACTGGCTCAGCAACATTTGATTCTAGACATGGACATGCTATCGGAGCCGAACAAATAGTTCCACTTTGGTCAGCGAGCCGCCTGAAGCAATGGCTCTCTTGCCCACGTAGAGGATGGCTAACACGTGGACTATATGCAGAGGAAGAAGAACGTCAAAGAGAGGATCTTGATTCTAGAGTACAAGGAAATTTACTTCACAAAGTCCATCACAAATTGATTGAAGAAATTCTTGGCGTAGAGGAAGATAGAGAACGGTCAGTCGAGGAAATTCACTCAGGTATCTATCCATTGAATATTGCAAAATCCGATTTTGGTGAAGAAGAGTTACAAGCTAAATCCATGGAAATACTTGCCGATTTAGCCCCTTGGTTGGAGAAGACCGATGCGGTTTCTAATTCTCGCCTACGGATGCTAACTGGCTTCTCCAGGATAGAATGGTTAGACTGGCTTAGACATAGGAGTGCAACTCCTTTGGCTGGCCGAATAGGTCGAATGATTTCGGCAGAAATGAAGTTGACTGGCTCTATTCCAATAGCGATAGAATGGGAAGCGTTAGGCCATGATTCAAATGGCATAGAAATCTCTCTCCCTGAAGAATTGTCAAGCAATGGTGAAGGAGAGTTACCCCCATTGAGATTAAGGGGCGAGATAGATAGAGTAGATTTACTTCCTTTTGATTCTGAAATGAATATTTTTGTCGACGAATCAGGTTCTAATTCAGTCGCCCCGATTAGACTCAAAGACAGTGGCTGGAAGCCTCGCAGACTGATTATCATACGTGATATAAAAACCAGTGAAGGCGAACCGATAAAGCGTCATTCCCTAGGTCTTCTTGAGGAGTTGCAACTTGCTCTTTACGCTAGAGCTTGGGAGGTGGCTCATCCTGGTGATTTGGTAGTAGCAGCAGGAATTAGCGTGATTGGACACAATACAGATCATTTCCTAGAAGTTTCATATCATCTTCCCACAGAATCCAGCTCGCTAAAATTTGGCGATTTAAGTCATCAACAAACAAGAGAATTACATCGTTTTCCAGATGAAGAACCCGGTGAAGAAAGTGACTCTTTCAGAGCCTGGTTAGCCCAGAGACTCTCAACTGCTCTAGCCACGGCTGCAGGAGCGGCTAACGGCCGAGTTCACCCAACCCCAAGCAAAGATGCCTGCAAGTTCTGCCAAGTGGCTTCAGTTTGTGCTGTTAGATACAAAGGTGATGACCGATGACAGGGGACGATGTTTCTCAGGATCTGGAATCCATCACACTCAACACCGGACAGCGTTTAGCATTGAATCTCGATTCTCATATTGTAATCGATGCCGGTGCAGGAACTGGAAAGACTATGACAATCGTTGAGAGAGTTGTTCAGCATTATCTCGAAGAAGATCAAAGAGCAACAAGAATCCTACCTAAGCCTGAACGACCGAGAAAATTGGAAGGAGGTAGCTTAGTATCTCCTGCTTCTGAAAGAATGAATTTAGAGGATTGGAATGGCTTACTACCATCTGAAGTAGTTCTCCTAACATTTACAGTTGCTGCAGCGGATCAAATGAGAGATAAACTAAGACAAAAAATCTCCAGATTGCGCCCTGGCTCTTATTCTACATCAAACGATTATGATGCAGATCCGAGGATTACTCATCCAGGATTTCCTGAGCAACTATTGATGCTACTAGAAGATGCTCCAATAGGAACAATAGACTCATTCTTCAACCAATTAGTGGCTCCCTACCGTAGTTTTCTTGGAGATGACTTTGGAGAGGATGTAGTTACTGAATCTGAGATTTTACGCATAGTCGAACAAAGCATCAACACACTATGGAGATTGCCTAATTCACCTAATTTGTATGGTGATGCGGTAGATGCTGGAATTCCAGCTAACGAGGTTGCCTCTGTATTAGCCGCAAGAGATAGACTTTCTCAACACTACTCCGGAAGAAATCGAGCAACCAAAATTCTCCGTCCGTTGATTTTCAAATCGATTTTTATCTCTGAAGGAGAACGAGGTCTATTGGGTTCGAATAAGAGAATCAATCCAGAACTTCTTCAGGCACGATTGATGTCATCTGTGAGGACTGAGGACATTGAAGAAGTCACAGACTCTATCCATTCCATTATCGAAGATTTTGTCGATTGTGCTCGAAGTTATCCTAGATTATCATCAGGAAAATGGGAATCAGGAACAAGAATTCACGTCTTATCTACATTATCTGATGAAGGCCCTCCAAGGGAAGATTGGGAGAAATTGGTTTGGCTAAGTAGAGTTTTCATGTGTATAACCGGTTCAGGATTGTTAGACAAAGATGATTGGAAAGCGTTCCCAAGAGGTAATTTACCGAATGATAAGAACAATCCATGGCCGGCTGGAATTTCATCATACACTGCATTGAGAGAACCCGATCGCTCTAATGTTAGAGATACTTGGAAAGATTGTCAGACACGCGCCAAGGACATTCTATTTTCAGAAGTTGGTCAAAGAGTCAAGCATCACAGTCTACTGGCATTAATCCTTGATGACAGAATTGGCACCAACATCCCAGAAAATGCACCATTTAATTTGACCCACCTGCCTTCTGAACTTCCCGAAAGACTTCGAATTGGAACAAACCCT
>DAOJ01000002.1:0-3038 GCA_002502365.1 Euryarchaeota archaeon UBA106 | reverse complement strand
TCAATTTTGCTGGGTTTGGAAGGCATAGTCGATGTTTTGAAAGAAAGGGAAGAGGTTCACGAGCATCGTGATGTTTCATTATTAGCGGGAGATTTATTGTTGGATTCTTGTCCACGAGTTTGCCGCACATTTTATCCTGAACCTTTGATTTCAGCTTTAGACTCGATTGATGATAATACCTGGAGAGATGACCATATACACAGGGCATATGTTGCTTTGGAGAAATTGGAATTAAATCCTGATTTAGCAGGAGAATCGGCCTCTAATCTCGGTGAAATTAGACGTGACCTGGATTATAGATATCGATTACTAAGGGATATACGTCGAAGGTATCGTGCCTTCATAATTGACGAGGCTCAGGATAATTCCCCCTTGCAGTGGCGTATTCTTTCAAGACTTTGGGGCCCTCGAGAATTCCACACAAGCGACCACCTTCAGGAACCTGATACCGACTGGCAACCAACAGTATGTTACGTCGGAGATATGAAACAATCAATCTACGCTTTCCGAAATGCCGAAGTAGCAGGCTTCAGACAATTCGCTCAACGACTTCGCTCCATTAATCGCCATGAGTTAGAGAACTTATCTGAGTTAACCCGAGAACCTGTACTTCGCAGCAGAGTCCAGAGTCGTGACCCAAGGTTCTCACATCAAAGACAGATAGTTCGAGCATCAGAACTTCTCGAAGAAAACGCGAGAAATCTTACTGATTGGATACACTTTGAGACAACAGAAGGAATCTCTTCATTGACTCCCGATGAGGTAACCGCTCGCTCAGAAGGGGAGATTTCTCTTACAATGAATTATCGAACTGACGGAGAACTTCTACAGGTTATGAATGAGTGGTGGGAGGATGTATTTTCAAACCGTCATCGATTCTTCCCAGATGCTGATTACTATGCATCAGCTCAGCGATTGTTACCATCTCCCTCAAACGAAAATAATCAGGGTATATTGGAATGGATATGCCCCGTAATGGATGACGGTGAAGAAGATCCTCCTACAGAATTAACCACCTACATCGATCCGTTTGGAGCCGGTAAAGCGGAGTCATCAGAGCGTCAAGCAATGATGATTGCAAAACGGATAAAGGCCCTTACTCAGAAGCAGAACACTAGGGTTTTGCAAGTAAATGGAGAATGGGCCGAAATTGAAGCAGCAGCAGAGGGTATTCGGTATAGCGACATCATGGTACTAATGGCCAGCCGCTCAAAGATTCGAGACGCCCTCATTCGTCACCTTAGAGATCATAACATTCCGGTTCAAGCTGATCGAGAGGGCGGTTTAATGAGACGTCCAGTGGTATCCGAATTAGATGGTTTGATGCAATTCATTGCACGTCCTCATAGTAGGTTTGCTGCATCTTGGGTTGCCCGTTCACCTCTCATCGGAATGAATGATGCTCAATTACAATCATTTCTTTCATCTAGGAAAGATGAAAATTTACTACATAGATTAATTGATTTTTGTTCAAACTCGAGACAGGCCTCCCTAGTTCAGAGATGGATTGACCTTTCGTCTTCAGGTCGGATAATCGATTTAATTCAGGAAACTATCGACCAATCTGATTTACTGATTGCAAATTGCGAAGAAGGAGCCATTCAAGATGTTGAAAGATTCGTTGAAGAAATTCGAGCGATTTCGGATTCAGTTGGAGGAGACCCAATCATCATCGCAGATAGATTGCGAGATTTGCGAGAACAGGAGGGTAGAGCACTTGAAGGGAAAAATACTCCAGAAAGGGATGCTGTTCAATTAATGTCTATCCACAACTCAAAGGGGTTAGAGTCGAAGGTAGTCTTTGTTACCGATTTATTTAGTGCTAAGCAGGTCACTTTGACAAATGAATCTCAAGCACGATTGATTGTTAATCCTGAATTCTTTGCCGGACATCCTGCCCCATGGCCTGGTGATAAATATCCATATTCGGCAATGTGGAAACATTCTAGGAAAATAGCACAAAAAAGAAAGAATGCTGAAGCAAGACGCTTACTATATGTGGCTGCAACTAGAGCAGAAAATCATCTTGTAATTGTCGGATCTCCAAAAGGAACTACATGGCAAGACGATGTTGGTTTATCCGTACCTTGGAGATATTCCGCCTCTGAAACCACCTTAGGTCAAATGTGGTTAGAATCATTGAGACAAGCATCACATCGAAGAGGCGAAGAATCTTCAGAATCTCCTTGGTTATCATTTGAAGACGAGAACCAACAATCACCACTTAACTCAGGTCCAGGCCCTGATAGAATCTTGAATCCAGGTACACTTCGATTCGATGGTTTCCTTCGTTCTGAACAACAGGGCCGGATGAAAATGGGATTGAATGTTTACCATGTCCCAGAATGTCTGATTAGTGAAGATGCAGATGAAAATATTCTCTATTCACCTTTGGTACGTCAAACGATGTTAGATCAAGCAGCAAATGACGATAGGGTAATTGAACAACAGTCCAACTCTAGAATTGAAACTGGGGCAAGAATCCGGCTAGCTCCTCACCGCTTATCCAAGATTGACGCCTGCCCACGGCGGCATTGGTTTGAGACAAGAGGCGGGCTAAAACCAGATCCCATTTCTTCCTCAAATCAAATTCTTGATGAGGACATAGACCCCCGTTCTTCAAGACAAATGGATGAACCAGATATTCCGAATGAAATAGATAATCTTCCAACACCTACCGAATTAGGATTGATTATTCATAGGATGTTGGAGGTTGGAATTGGTAATCCAGGTCCTGAATCATCCATTCCCTCCAAGCCTCTTCCAAATATTTGGTCGGAAAAATTGGATAGTCGCTTAACGGATAGATATTTGATGATGGAGGTTTTTGATGAACTATTGCCAAAAGGGGTAGACTTGGAGAAAACGGAAAATATAGTTATGACGATGATGCAAAGAATCGAAGAAGGCCACATTGGAAAATTAACTAATTCTGAAATTATCAATGGCGAAAGAGTAGAAGGATTACGTACAGAGTTCCCATTCACAATATCGAATGCAGTAACATTCGATTCGGTATCTCGCACTAGATGGACTCC
>DAOJ01000037.1:4544-17384 GCA_002502365.1 Euryarchaeota archaeon UBA106 | reverse complement strand
TCAAAGAGGTGCAATTTTACTCGACGCTAGCCCTCTAGATTTGACTCCACTTGATGAGTTCCACGAAAAGCGAGCTGGCGGCTCACATTCATGATAGTGGTCCGACTTTAGTTAGAGTAACATCCAACCCTTCTGCGGTTAATTCCGACAATAAATTCTCTAGAGAAATTTCCTTTAAAAGGTCTCGCGGAACAATAGCAATACTTTCTCCTAACATACACAACAAAACCGATGTTTCTGAATCTAAACCGGCTCTTAGTGAGGCGTTTTTTCCTTTCTCTACTAATTCTGAACGAGATGCATCATCACTCAGCCCAGATTGTTTCGAAAATGCCTCTGCAGAATTGAGAAGTTCACTCCATCGAGAATTATCCCAAGGCTCATCAGACAGCGAATCCATTTGTTTTCTTCCTGCCTCTGTAATCGACTGTTTCCAATCATCATCGTCAATATATTCCGATGTATGTCTTCCTGGATTTGCCCGCCAAGCCAAAACTACAGGAATCGATTCTGTCCAACCTTCGGAATGACCGGGTCCATTCAATAGATCAGCACCCGAATAGGGAGAGCCTGGACTCAATCTGCGCTCCACACCTCCAGCGGCCAGTGCAGTAACATCTCCGAGTCCGGTAGAATTACGTCTCTCAACCAAGTGAGCGATAGCCAGCGATCTTCGAAAACTCTCCTCATGAGGTAATCCGAGAGCTCTTTGGAATGCAGCCGCGGCTGCGATTGCACCTGCGGCGGACATTCCAAATCCTTGTGATGATGGTAATTTGTTTCGAACTGCAATTTCCCAACTATAGTCTGAAATTTCCGAGATTTCCTCACTCAGCAGATCTAGAACCTGCTGGAAAATCTTAGCATCGCCATTTCCGTGTAGGAATTTTACATCTAGGGAATAAACACCTAATTCCCCTCTTGCAATCGCTTCTGCTCCATCTGTAAGGCATAACCCCGCTCCCAGACTACCTTGCTTAATGGGGTCTTCATCAAGGTCATCGACGGTGAACAAGAGTGTGACGTGACCCCCGCAGGTCCCTCTGCCCAACACCGCAGTCATATGCCCTCATCTCCGAGGCACTGCAAGAATACTGCGCCGGCATCATAGGACAGCTTTCAGGTCCTCTCCAAGAGAACCGAAAGTCTCTGAGAGAGAAGACGAAGCCATCTCTAGTGCTGTTTCTGGACTCATGGAACCATCGGTTTCGAAGCTGAAAATGAACTCGCCCGGGACGTCTTCGATTGTGATCGCTTCCTTAAATTCATTCTTGATTTCTGTTCCATCACCAACATGGTGTAGTTCCTTTGAGAGAGTTTCAACCTTGTCGATGTCCTCAAGGCGTCCATCTTTATTGAAATCCTTTGCATTGATTGTGAGATTCAAATCCCAGAGTATCTTTGCCTTAGTCTTATTATTCAAAATTCCAACTTGTCGTGGAACGAAAGTGACTCCACAAACCGGCGACCACTTTGCATGCTGGCTTCCACTACCCATTACTGCAGTAGCGTAGAATTCTAACATCTGCCCCTTGTACAATTTAGTAATAGGAATAGATCTGTAGTGCTCTGGAATCTCAAGGCTCTGGTCTCCAAGATAAATCATATCACCTGCAGTGACAGTCATTCCTTCCTCTGTTCCGAATGCTTTGCAAGTGTAAATCATATTACATTGCGGACATCCACGATCTTCTGGAACCAAATCTTTGCAGTTTGGACAAGTTTCTTCGTAATGGAACATTTTGTGATCGGTCGGAATAGGAATCATTGCAAGCCGTTGAGCTACCATCTCATCAGGTAGTGCACCGTTGGTTTCCCAAACAGTGTAGTCAACACCCTCCTTCTCCAACTTTTTGCCACACTGGTTACATCCGGAACCTCCAGATGATTCACGGGCTGCAGCTGCAGGATTCAGGTGTCCGCAAGAAAGACAGAGGTCAAATGAACCCATTTGGAATCGAACAGTCTCAATTGCCATCTTTGGTGTATTTGACATCAATGTTCGGCGAAGTGCATTTGCAAATGCACGATCGCTATCTTTGATCAAGAGTTTAGCATTCTCTGGTCCCATATCTAGAACTTCTATTTTCACCATCTTAATCACCTCAGACTCTTCGACCTCTTCGGCCACCCTTTTTCTTGGTTCCATCAGTTGGAATTGGAGTTACATCTTCGATTCTTGTAATTTGAACACCCGCACGGGTGAGTGCACGAATTGCTGCTGTCGCTCCAGGAGCACTGTGGGAACGATTTCCTCCAGCTCCTCGGTATTTTACGACAACTTGGTCGAAATCTTTCTCAGCAAGCATCTCAGCAATCAGTTCTGCTGCCCTTGTTGCCGCGAATTGTCCACCAGCATCACTTCCTTTCTTGGTAACCATGCCTCCTGATACCTTTGCTAGAGTCTCAGCTCCAGTAAGGTCTGTGGCTGTGATTAGCACATTGTTGTAAGTGCTGAAAATATGTAGAACTGCCTTGTGCCCCATCATTCATCGCCTCCTTCAGGCATTGTTTCCTCGACAGTAGGTGCTTCCTCAGCATCAGCCTTGATTTGTTTAACAAACTCATCATTGTCAGTTGTTGCTCTAACTCCACCGACTTCTTCGAGTTCATCTTCCTCAGTCTGTCTTGTCATTCTGAGTTGTTCCATTTCAACGCGGAAAGGATGGTTCTCGTCTATGTATGGTGATGTAGCACTGTATTGTAGAATTTCTTCTTCTTGGCGCAAAATTTTGTATCCTGGAACGGTCATTCTTTGGTCGCCGATTGAGATATGTCCGTGAACTATCATATTCCTCGCAGCACGCATTGAAGGCGCTAGGCCTCGATAGTAGACTACCGATTGTAGCCTTCGAGCAAGCATGTGCTCTACGGTAATCTGTAGAACATCATCAACACTGGAACCTTCTGCAAGAAGGCCCTTTCGGATTAGAGATTCAACAAGGTCAATTTTTTCTTGAGCATAATGACCTTCAGAGGAATCAACTCTACCTATGAGCTTCATCGCTTGGTTTCGGTGGCGTCTTAGGGCTGATTTCTCTCGCCAAATCTCACGCATTCCACCGACCTTCTTTAGGCCGAATTGGTCCTTGAGGGCGTGTTCTTCTTCGATTCTAGCAGCCTTCCAAGGGTGTGTTGGAGTCTGAGTCTTAGGTCGTGCAAACTTAGGATGTCCCATACTTCACCACCTCACTTCTTCCTCTGCACACCGAGTGTGCCGCCCTTTCGACCATTGCTTCGTAGACGCTGACCGCGGACCTTGTGGCCACTGCGGTGGCGTATTCCGCGGTATGTCTTGATTGCAGCTAATCGTGCTACATCATCATCACGTGTCAATCTGACCTCAGTTCCAATGATGTGTGCATCCTCGTTAGACTGCAAATCACGCTGTCTGTTGACGAGCCACCAAGGCACGTTCAACGCATATTCATCGATTGTTGTTCGAATCCTGTCTTGCTCTTCGTCAGTCAGATGACCACCGAGTTTGCTGCCATCGATTCCTGCCATGCGACAAATCTGACCGGCCGATCGCTGCCCTACTCCGTTAATCGAAGTAAGCCCCTGTGCAATCGGTCGTAGACCATCGATATCAGAGTCTGCAAGTCTCAGGATGTAGGAGAAATCCTCTCCTAGTTCTGCTTCATTCACTTTTGCCATAATACGGTTCCCCCGTGTTCATCGGTTGCCCGATGGCCCTCATAGGGCATCCCGCCGACCTACACACCATATTTGAATGAGACGGCCGCCCCTACGGGGCGTGAAATATAGGATTCGGCTCACTGCTCTTTACAAACCACATACAGGGTATGACTCCCACTTCCCCTATCTAAATCCAAGTTTACCATAAATCCACGAGAACCGTCAAATTCCTTCATCGCCTTATCTAAACGCCTTTGAAGAGTGGGATGTAAATCAGGATCAAGGCTACACCTAAGTGTAACCTTACCTACTCCATTCCTAGCAGATGAGGCTGCAGTTTGTTCAATAGTGTGCAACTCTGGAGGCGTCAATCTATGCTGAACTATTTCTCCACTTGCTATAACAAAAGCATCTATTTCATCATCTCGGATAAGAGGATCAGTACTAATCAGAAGCGGTCTTCTACCATCAAGTCTGAGCCACGAATGACCAGTGCCTTCGGGTAGTGCTTTTTCCAACCACGCTTCATGTAAACCAGACTTCACGAGTGCAGAATCAACAATTGTCAGGTAAGCCCCATATGGTGGTGGAGAACTCAACGTAACCAATTCAGATTCTGCAGCTTCACCCTCGATTGTAGCCATGATATTTTTCTTTCCCATTCTAACGCATCTTGAGCGTTCTTGAGATGAAAGTGATCCAATCCATACCGACAATCTGTCAATTCTACCGCCTCCCTGGCTGAGGAATTCCCATGTCCTTGGAATACCAGGAAATGTAGTCTCAATCACGGCATCGACAAGTGACCGTTGGTCTTCGTTTAATCTAGGGGATAAATCTAGCAAAATCGCAGGTCCCCTAGGGCCTGTTTCAAGATGATTTGACCATGCTCTTAGTACAGGACCTATAGCGGGCTCCATTTCATCAATTTCATGACGCTGGGCATCCTTTGGGCGAGCGGGGTCAAGGTGTAGCATGCCTATTGGTGGATGCGCTCGAGTTCCAGCTTCCCTAAGGCTATTCCAGTAGGCTACGATTGCGTTCTCAGCATCCGTTCCATCTCCTATGAGAACACGGTCCATGGTCCTCTGTAGGTCGGCTTCATCACCAGTAATTTGCATGTTTGCAGCACATAATAATCCTATATTCGGATCTAATTCTATGGCTAATCCAGGACGCTTGAGGCCGGTAGTCAGTGCGATGAGTTGTACTCCACTTCCAGCAGCTGCATCTAGGATTACTCCGGCTGGTAAGTCAGTAGCCTGAATTTGCTCCGCTCTGACTTGCGAAACAGACCAAGGGGTGGACAATCTTCGCATATCTTCAGTCATGTGGAATTCCGGTTCACCCTTGCGGGCGGATTCAGCCTTGGCAAGCTTAGCAGCCCTCTTGACTAGTTCCGATGAGGGGTTCAGAGCGTAGTGGCTTGGCTCCTCGTTCATACACTCCGCTCCCTTCGTTGAACTCAAGTCCTTTTCCTGTCTAATGGTTCTCAAATGGTTGCCCTATCTACCTTCAACTCAAATCGCAACCAAGATTCTTGCAGTTCGTGCCCATCGCTGTTTCCGTAGGCAATTGGTGGAGGAAGTAATGTAATGTGGGTAGTTCCGCTATCAATTCCAGGTATCAGCCCTCTATCTCCATCGATATCTAGGCCGATTGCAGACCATCCGAATCCCTGAATGAAGTTCGAATCATCGCCAGCAGTGACGATTAAATCGCCTTCATCAAGAAGCTGATCTGTATCCGCATCCCAAACCTTGTAATGAACCTCTAGAGTATCTCCATCACTTGCGTGCAATTCCCTAGGGTTCGAACCTTCATAGATATGGACATCAAGAAGTACTTCCGCATCTGGAACTCGTAAATGAGAAGCCTGAATTTGGATATCATGCTCAGTTACTGAACTATCCAATTCTATCTCTACAATAGCAGTTTCATTAACGCCAATTTCGTTTAGTGTTAGATCGGTATCGCCTTCTGAAGCAAAGACGACCTCACCACCAGTAATTTGCAATACAATATCAAGCGTCTGGTTTCCTCTATTGTAAATCGCAACACTGGCTCTATCTCCTTCTCCTTGATGTTCCCAATCACAACGTAATTCACCCGGGTATAGGAACACATCGTCCTGTTCGGACAATACATCTGGCCAATTCCAATCTCCTAATCTAGAATCGCAAGAATCGAACAGTAGGTCAACCTCCCAGTACCAACGGTTATTTTCATCCTTCAATAGGTCTTGATCGGTCACCGAGAATGCATCCTGATTTTCTTTTACAAATACAAAAACGCTGTATCCTACGACAATAGTAGAACCGATTAACAGGGCGGCAGTAGCCAAAGATAGCAAAATTGCCGCCCGAGGAATTGCCATTTCATTGATTCCTAATGGCACAGTAGGATGCTCCACCTCATCGGGAGTGTCAGAGATCCAACTGCGGGACACGATAATCCACCGAACCCCGTCAGTCATCAAGTTTAGTACGAATCAATTCAATAAAATACAGATTTGAAATCAAATACATTCAGGCCAGAAGTCAGTCAATAGATACCGATCTTTCCAAATTTGGTGTACTTAGGTCGATACCATATTGTTCTTGCAGATTGTAGGCTGCTAGGTTGATTTCATCTCTAATTTTTAACAAATGTCGAGGTGATGAAACATGATATGTCAGCCTCCACCTTACAGCATTATTTCCATTTTCCTTAAGCGAAATAATGGGTTCTAGAGTATCGTCTAAACCGGTCGATTTATTCTTTGCATCTTTGTATGCATGATTTAGAAAATCCTCCACAACCTGAGATTCGATACCATATCCTATGTTGAAATCAACAAATTCTCTATGTGGCCCACCTGGATTATCCTTGTAGAAATCAGTTCGATGGTTCAGCATAGCATTATTTGGGATTTCAATATCATGCCCTTGTGCTAAATCACGAACTCTGGTTTGAAGTCCACCTATTTCCATTATAATTCCTAGTACATTTAGGTCTGGTATGGAAATCACATCTCCCCTCTTTGCGCTATTTCCCGAAATAATCAGGATTCCACTTAGGAAATCGTTCAGCCAGTAATCCTTTGTTGTGAAAATTAGCAAAGCCAAGAATCCAACCGCTCCGGTGGTTTCTAAGATTCCAGTAATTCCCCAGATGTTGATTAATGTGATTCCCGAAGTAATCAAAATTATTGTCAAAACAATTAGTTCCAGTGTTCTGGAGGTAGCGGTTTCAACAGTTCTTGCTGAACCCATGACAGTAATCTCCTCACCATATCTAGTCAGGATTAGGCCATCGGCAATGTTGTAGAAAACATAGGCGATTAACAAACATAGGGAAGATTCGCTAATCTGTTCATCGAGGTATGAATTTTCGACTACAATAATTGAAAGAATGAATGACAAGAAAACCACTAGATTGAATGAATGTAAAATCCTCAATCTCAATTTTGTTTTTGTATTATCATCTTCTCCATGAAGACGAGCAATCTGTTTGGAGAAGAGAAAAACTAGTGCATTTATTGTGAAAGTGAAGTATTCTATGAAACTCATATCTTGGATGCGCTCGATTAGAATATCAGCAAACTGAGTCATATATCGAGCATGCTATGGCAGGTGATTAAGTTAATTCCGTTACAATGTAGAGATTTTTCAGTCCTTTAGCAATGCTTCTTCATTTCTCTGACCTAACCATGTAACAAGAGCTAGTTCTGCCCCCACTACGGTTAGTAGTAGGAATATGCCTATTGGATCAATAGTAGAAGCGGCTCCCAACATTAGCAATGAAGCACCTATTCCAATGATGAGGTCGCCGAATCCCCAAATTCGCAAAATACGCCTTAGATGCAAAATTCCAACAACCCACAAGGTTGTAGAAATTGCAAATAATGCGATGGGGTATAATATCCACTCATTGACCATCAATAAACCAGCGAACATCAGAATGTGACAATCAATCGCAGCCATCATTGTCCAATGACCACTACGCATCGGTACCGATGCTGCAACCATAGCAAGCATTAGGACTCCACCGGACAAAATAATCCAGTCAAGATATTCGATAATTTGAGGGACAAATGTTCCCATTGAAAATAATGCTAATGGTAGGCAAATAATCGCCAATCCAACCGCTTCTACTTGTCTGTGTTTTCTTCCGGAATAGATAGCATTAGCTACGGCTAGAAGTCCTGCTGGACCCCATGACATAGTCACATAGGCCAACGCTCTAAGTCCTCTTCCTGAACTTCCCAAATGACTCTCTCGTCCAACACTTGTTCTTCGAGAGTCAATCATTACGTCAATGGCAATTGTAATAATCAAAAGAGATTCGATCAATAACCATGGAAGTTGCCATTGAATAAGGTCTCCATCAAATGGATTAACAGAGAAGGGAAACGGCAAAGATTCAACCAACAGAGCACCTACAACTCTGCCGAAGACTAGTGGTAAAACAAACCAATCAAGAGCTATTGGAATCCTATCAAGTAAGTTGTCCTTTTGATAGATTGAAATAATCACAAACTGTAAAATTAGTATTGTAACAACAGCAAGGTCGAGTAATTCTGCGTTACTTGCTCCTGGTCCAAGATGACCGGAGATTAGCGCCAAGATTAGTCCGATAATTGCGTATGCAATTGGCATCTCAATCCCCATTACACTAGGCAATTCCAGGTCGAGTTGTTTAGTTCGTAATCTTGCGATGGCAATCAAAATAGTGGAGAATACTCCAGCTGCGAGTAATAGGAATGGATCAGAAGAGAAAATAAGTCCCAAGACAATGACAGACCCTAGAACTAAGAATAGAACCAACATAACAATTGTAGGTCTGTGAGAAATGTCTGTGGTATACAATTCCGAATCATCATCGGTCGCAGAAAGGTCTCTTCTCTTCTTTCGCTTTTGTTGTAATTCAATCCTTTTTGGGTCATAAGAATCTAGCTGTCCCGTTCCTAGACTTAATTTTTCAACCTCATCTTGTCCAGCCATGGCCAAACGTCGATCTCTTTCAGCAATAGTCTTCAATTCGGCTCTAATTTCTCCTCTAGCAACAAGCCAGAGTGTGCTTAATGCGAATAATCCAATACCTGCCATAGTCGAGGTTTGATTTTCCAATTGAATTGAAAGTCCAATTGTTATTGCCAGTAACCATAGTGCTGCTGCTGCAGGTTTGAGCAACTTTTCCATTTTCTCCGCGCGGGGTAAATAGAATCCCATGACAAAACCAGTACAGACAACAGAAGTGATTGAGAGGTCGAAATCAGGAATCGAATCATTCGATTCGAGAATACGACTGGGATCTTTAGTTGAAATCGCGATAATTAATGGAAGTGACATTAGAGCCATTCCGTTAGTAAAAACTGGCTCATCTTCAGGGTCTCCTCGATAGAGGACTGATGCTGTAGCAACCAGCATTAGAATAATCCATATTTCATCTAAACCATGTCTCCAACCCAAAACGGCAGAACTGACTGCAATAATTGCCAGTAGGGCAATTGGCGCGCCCAGTCTTTTTCCTGCGAATTCTGCGCCAAGATGTGCTAATGAGACAACTGACATTACAGCAATGAGAGTAATTGCAGTAAATTCTCCAGCATGAGCCATCACCACGATTGTAATCATTGGCAGCCATAATCCAATTGCCCATAATTGCAGAGCGCCCGAGTCCCTAATTGAAGCGGAAACTTCTGTAATTCCAAGGAAACCAGCAGCCAGATTTACACCTGTTTGCCCTAATTGTAAATTCACTATCAACATCAATACTACTGATATAATGAGATAAACTGCAAATGGCGTATACGCCAAGTCAATGATGTTTCCAGGATCATCCCACCCATTGGTAATCATAACGGTACGGAATGATTCAACAATAAACTCCTGCACAAGAATCCATGTCCATGGTAGTAAAACAGTGGCCCCTGCTAAAGAGGGCGCTTTCCTCATAATCGCCAGAGCTCCAGTGCCAATATGTAGAACAATCAATAGAGCTAATAGAGCAATTCCTCCATCACCTCCATTTACTTCCGATCGTGCTGGAATTAGAATTACCAATAACACCAAAACTCCCACCGAACCAACCCATAACACACGATCTGTAACTCGATTCTGATCACGTAAGATAACAAATCCAGTAAGGCTTGCTGCAAAAATCGTGAATGTTTCATAACGGTCGAAGAAGGATATTGATTCTGTGAATTCACCAAATACCAGCATTAGTGAAAATAGTCCAGCTCCAATAAGAAGAGGAATTGCAACCCGCAATCTTTCCACCCCTCTAACCACTAAGTATGATCCTCCGAATGCTCCCGCAAGGAAAGTCACCATTCCCAAAGCGTAGCCAGAGTCTTCTCTACTCGATGCTACGGCCATTAATGCTCCAATCATACCAAGTGATATCGAAACACCCCAAAGTCCGGGTTGCCCGAGTCCAGCGGCTTTGAAACCCTTGGAAAACCAATTTTCTTCTCGAGCAAAACGGGCAGCCATGCTCGCGTTTATTCCGGATACTACCATCAATAAAATGAATAAAATTAGAGGTGTGTCTAGTGGTTCTATAATCAACGAACCAGCTGTAAATCCGTTCGTAATTGCATGCATTCCAATCCATAAATTAGAGGCTGCAACACCGAGCGCTGCAAGATTTCCAGATTGTCTATGTAAGGCTAGACCATGAAGCAGTATTGTGGAGATTAGAATCATTATTGCAACTCCAATTTCTCCACCAATTGATCCGGCAGTAGAGCCTATTGCGAGTAGAACGAGTGTGGCTTGAGCAGCAATTGCGTCATGGTCATGGCGATACGCAACAAATACATTGAGTCCGACTAGAATCAACAATAGTATCGCCAACGTTTCGACAGAAATAGGCAGAACACCACCTAATTCCCAACGGTTTAATTCAATTGCAAGACCGTAGAGAACTTTCATCGAAATAATAACCCACGAAACTCCTAGAAGATGCAAATTATGGTCTGAAACCCATCTTTCACCTAATGCAAATCCAGCTATTGCTAGGATTAATAGTAGCACAAGCGAAACTACAGGTGGGAATGCAGTGCCTGCAACAACACTAAGTAAACTGAAGACAAAAATCATTGATACCATTAGTGACCAATTTACTCGCCTCTCTCCTTGTTTTGCCATAGACGTGACAATATCATCTTCGGGAGCCGTTTCTACAGTCCCATCTTGTGATACTGCTCCCGCTTCTTTTCCAGTAGTTTTTTTGAATGGATCAAAAATATCCCCCAAGGCTTCATCCTTTTCAGAATTTTCAGAATATGTTTCGGATTGATTTTCTTTCTTGACCTTATCATCTAAACCAAGGCCTTCAATGTCGATGTTTGCACCGATTTTGAATCGACGTTCGCGAATCACGCTGTCGTCCTTCTCCTCGCTCACATTGTTGTGTGGAACGGTCTTCTGCGATAATCACATCCCCGTCAAGGCCACTTGGATTGTAAATCCCTCGAGAATTTCTCTTTTCGGTTCTCCGCAATTATTGAAAGGTGAACAACAGAGCCGAGCCTCATGGAGAGCACCTCCCGCTCGTCCACACCCGCCAGTCCAGCAATCTCCCTGTCTTCCCATGGATTGCATCCAAAAGGCTCGGTTCATTGGAATCTTGACTCTGATGAATTACACAAAATAGCAGTTGAAAATGGCGAAGCAGAAATGACAGCTCATGGAGTTCTACTGGCAACTACGGGCGAACGCACGGGGCGTTCGCCGAATGATCGATTCATAGTAGATGAACCGGGTTATGCAGACCATGTTTGGTGGGGAAAAGTGAATCGCCCAACAAGCCGATGGGTGTTTGAGAATCTTCTGCAAAAAGTCCAATCGCATCTTGATTCATCTGATCGACTGTACGTTAAAGATGCGCATTGTGGCGCTGATGCAAATTATGCCATGCCGGTAAGACTGGTTACTGAGAAGGCTTGGCATGCGGCATTTTTCCACAATATGTTTGTTAGAAGTAACCCCAATGAACTGAATGATCATGAACCTGAATATACCATTCTTCACGCTCCAGATTTACTAGCTGATCCTGAAGAAGATGGCGTTAACTCTGGAGTGTTTGTTATCTTAGCACTTGATCGAGGTTTGGTAATTATCGGTGGCACTCATTACGCTGGAGAAATAAAGAAAGCAATTTTCACAATAATGAATCATATTCTTCCAGAGAGAGGAATTATGCCAATGCATTGTTCTGCAAATACGGACGGAGAGGAATCTGCATTATTCTTCGGACTATCAGGAACTGGAAAGACAACACTTTCTGCAGACCCCCATAGAGCGTTAGTTGGTGACGATGAGCACGGTTGGTCAGATGATGGAGTATTCAATTTTGAAGGAGGGTGTTATGCCAAATTAATTGGTTTATCTCAAGAAGACGAGCCAGAGATTTATGCCACCACTCGCATGCCGGGTACAATTTTAGAAAATGTAATTCTTGATTCTAAGGGAATTCCCGATTTTGATGACGGCAGTCTAACTCAAAATACTCGTGCTTCTTACCCAATTGAAGCAATCGAAAATAGAACTGAAGATTCCACAGCAGGGCATCCAAAGAATGTGGTTTTCTTGACTTGTGATGCTTTTGGAGTTCTTCCGCCACTTTCTCGACTTACTCCCGCACAAGCCGCTTACCACTTCATGTCTGGTTACACCGCGAAAGTTGCTGGAACCGAAATTGGAGTCACTGAACCTCAAGCAACATTCTCAACTTGTTTTGGTGCACCGTTTATGCCGCGTCACCCAAGTGTTTACGCAGACTTGCTTTCCAAGAAAATTAGCGAACAAAATGCCAACTGCTGGTTGATTAATACTGGCTGGGTTGCAGGTGGATATGGCGAATCTAATCGTATCAAAATCCGTTGGACTAGAGCACTTCTAAATGCAGCATTGCGGGGAGATTTAGAAGATGTTGTATTTGTCGAAGATGAGCGCTTCGGCTTCTCAGTACCTCTAGAATGTGAAGGTGTACCGAGTGAAATACTCCAACCAAGAGAGACATGGTCTGATAAGCAAAGATACGACAATGTCGCTAATCTACTCGCGCAAATGTTCACTGAAAACTTTCAACAATACCAAGAAGGTTGTAGTGAGGAAGTACTTGCATCCGCCCCTAAGGTTATACTTTGATTCCATTCACCACTAAGTGAATCATTATTGGAGAACATAAAATACAAGAGAATTTCTT
>DAOJ01000037.1:0-4151 GCA_002502365.1 Euryarchaeota archaeon UBA106 | reverse complement strand
TCAATTATTCAGGATAGAGATGAATTATCAACTCTAGAGGTTAAATCAAACGCCGAAAACATTGCTTCTGGTCTATTTCATCTTGTAGATGATAGTATATACGACGAATCGGTTAATGCTATGGATTATGATGAATCTGGAAAGTTGTATTACGCTGGTACTCTTTGTGGCCGCTCAAGTACGGATTTAAGCAACGCTGTAGAATGTGAATTTACTTCGGATACAGGTTCAGAATCAACACTTAGTTTCGCACCCGCATATGTTGCCTCTATGGATAATGCAGGAAACAGAGTGGAAGCCCATCTTTTCCATAGTGGATATGGAGATAGGATTGATGATCTAATCGTACTAGAAAATGGCGATATCTTAGTTGCAGGAGGGTTCTGCTGGCTTTCTAACGAATGCTATCTTCAGGGAGATAATCTACTCTTGGAAGCACCTGGAAGAAATTTGGATGCGTTCGTGCTGAGAATGACATCATCTGGACAGGTAATATGGTCTCGTGCTTTTTGGTCCGCTGGGAATGATGTAATCCACAGTTTAGATGAGGGTCCGAATGGCGAAATTTATTTTCAAGGGACATTCTGTGCTGACACTGGATCAGATTGTAGGCTGAATTCTGTTCAGGGAGTTCAAGGCCCATTGACAAAAGGCGATGCAGATATTTTCTTTGGAAAGTTAGATTCCGATGGGTCTTTGCAATGGGTAAAAAATCTTGGTAGCTCTACAAACGATCATGATTTAGGAGGAGGATATTGGTCTCTTCAACAGATGGGAATAGTCGCCACTGCTGATGGAGGAGTAATAGTTACAGGTTCAGTTTGTCACGATAGCAGTTGGCTTGACACCTGTTCATTTAGACTATCTCCGGATGATGAAATTACAGGACAGGATGGCTTTGTAGCAAAATACTCTGCAAATGGAACTTATCAGTGGTATGAACTAGTTGGAGGCTCTGCAGTTGATTTTCTACAAGTCACAGTACCAATCGATCAGAGCAGAATACTAGTTGGAGGAAACCATTATTCTGCTAATTTTTCGGTAACAGGATTTAATGTAAATAATTCAGGTAGTTCGGATGCATGGTGGGCTATATTCAATCATGAAAACAAGGAATGGGAAGGCCTCTGGGATTCAGACGAAACTGGAGATGCATACATTCACTCAGCCTCAGTAGGTCCTGATGGACAAATTGTTGTTGCAGGATCTGGGTGCTGGCAAACTACACCTTGTACAATCGAGGTTGCTGGGAAAACACACAATGGCAGAACTTACGGAATTGGATGGGCTTTGAAGGTAGATGAAACTGGTATTAGTGAATGGATGAAAGGTGTATATTCAACCACAAGATCGGCCTCTCCGGTGACTCAAGTTATTCACAACGAATTTGGTGATATCGCCATGTCAATACCAAATTGTTACAGTAACGATAATGATGCTGATTGCAATTTCAGAATGGGCGAGCAAACTTTCAATTCTGTCAACAACGGCACATTAGTTCGAGTAATCATTTCAGATTTTGATAGAGATGGTGTGCCAAATCAGTTAGATGATTGTCCTATGGGTGATGAAGGATGGACAAGTGATTCTACCACCGATTATGATGGAGACGGATGTAATGATTTAACAGAAGACCTTGATGATGACAATGATGGTTGGTTAGATGCAGATGAAATACAGTGCTCTCACTCTCCAACCGATGCATCTTCAATGCCAACAGATAGCGACGGAGATGGAGTCTGTGACAATAATGACAATGATGACGATGGTGATGGTTATTTGGACGTCGAAGATGCTTTCCCATACAATGCAGAGGAGTGGTCAGATAATGATATGGATGGAATCGGAGATAATTTGGATATGGACGATGATAACGATGATTGGCAAGATCATGAGGATGATTTCTCAAAAGATGCCTGTGCCTATCTCGACTCAGACGGCGATGGTCGCCCCGATTCTTTCGTAATTCCTAATTGCCCAACCAATCTAGAAGAAGATTCAGATGATGATGGAGATGGAGTTGACGATACTGTAGATGCTTGGCCTTTAGACCCAGCAATGGGCTTGGATACAGATGGCGATGGTCTTCCGAATGAACACAAATCAGGATTAACAGGTTCTATTGAAGAGGATACAGATGATGATAATGATGGCTATCCTGATTCTGAGGATGATTTCCCCCTAGATTCGAATCATTGGCTGGACACAGATAGTGATGGGGTTGATGATAAAATAGACACAGACAAAGATGGGGATGGATGGAGTAATTTGGACGAGGATGATTGTGGAACTAATTCCTTGGATGCAGAAGATTGGCCCACCGATTCCGATAATGATGGTGTATGTGATGTAATGGATAAGCAAGGCCTTTCAGAAATTTTTTCTGGGGGAATAGGAATCGCCTTTGCAGTCTCAATATTGTTAATTTTAGCAGCAATAGCTTACACTCGAAAGGAATCTATGCTTGGGGGCTCAATTTCTGAGATTCCACCACCTCCATCATTAGATGAAGTGGAAGATATTGACTTAGAGGAATCTTCTGAATAGGTAATCAAAATACCATTTTAATTAAATCGGGGACTCAATTGTTATGACCATGCGCGGGTATCTCGCTGTGCTGTGGGCATGTTGTATTTTGTTCACTGCACTAGCAGGATGCCTATCTGAAGATGGTGAATCTAATTCGATTCAACTTGATGTCAATTTTCCAACATCAAATGGTACAATAGCCGAGTTTTATATTGATGGCGAGTTAGAATCTCGAGTTAACCCAGTCCTAGATTTTGATTTTTCAAACACTAAATCTGAATATACGGTACTCACATTGGGAATCGATTCAACCGGTGATGGCATATCGGTGGTTCCCACTGAGGTTTCCGATATTATTTCACTCGAATTTTTGCAACATGGAATTTACTATCTTGATGCCTTTGCAATCGATGAATTAGGAAACAGGGTCAATCAAACGATTGTAATACGCATAGAACTGAACATACATTGGATTGAAGAAACAACACATAGCCCCAAATCCTTGGAGATAGATTCATTGCCAAAAAATGGAGGTCCATATCCGTCTAACATAATCATAGATTCTAATGTTGAAAACCCAGAATTAATTGAGAATATAGGAGGCGGAAGGGAGGTTGAAATCACTTGGTACCTTTTCGATGAAACAGAACATGCATGTTTAGTTCGTCCAACAACTGTTGACGAAGGCGAAATCGCAAACTGGAAGGTTAATCACCGAATAACAAGTGAGATTCACGACCTAACAATAAGTTATGATAGCGGTCAAGATTACATCGATATAGATCAATCGATATCAATTCTATATGAGGAAATTGAATCTCCACCAAATCCTTGAGATAAAGACCGGCGTGGCCCAACACAATGTCTTCTGAACTGCACGTAGTAACCGGAGCATTCGGATATAGTGGCAGATGGATAGCAAAGCAACTCCTGTCTGAAGGAAAACGGGTTCGTACCCTTACCAATGCTGTCGCCCGAGATGACCCATTCGATGGTGCAGTTGAGGTTCACCCATTGAATTTCGATGATTACGAATCATTGGTTGAATCTTTGAAAGGTACAGATGTACTGTATAACACATATTGGGTTCGGTACAACGATAATCAGAGGAATTTTGACCATGGAATCGCTGTTGAAAATTGCAAGAAATTGTTCGATGCTGCTAGTGAAGCGGGAGTTAGGAGAGTAGTCCATTTCAGTGTTGCAAAACCCGACCAAGCCCCAGGTTGGACTTACTTTGCAGGTAAGGTTGAGACTGAGAGATTGCTCAGGGAATCCGGGCAATCCTACGCCATCGTTAGACCAACGGTATTCTTTGGCGGTGGTCGAAATGTTCTGATCAATAATATCGCTTGGATAATGAGAAAATTCCCAATATTCGGAGTATTTGGTTTTGGCAAGTATCCAATCCAGCCAGTGCATATTCGTGATGTAGCAAGAGTGTCGATTGAACTTGGGGCAAGTGATGAAAACATCACTCGAGATATTGCCGGGCCTGAGCGATTTACCTACAGAGAATTTGTATCTTTGATAGGAAAGAGTATGGAAGTGACTAGATTGATTATCCCAATACCTCCAATCATTGGTTGGTTAGCGGGGAAAATGATGGGAATATTCCTTCG
>DAOJ01000061.1:11077-13107 GCA_002502365.1 Euryarchaeota archaeon UBA106 | reverse complement strand
CTAACATCATCATTGAATCGGGCCTTGACAACCGCCGTGTCAATATCTCTCATCATTTCATGAGTGTAGGTGTTAGGTCCTACCTCGTCGCCTTCTAGAGGAGCACCGGCAGAATTGGATGCAAGTTCGATGATTGCAATACCGTTGTCAGTTACTCCGTAATTCACTAGGCTGTTGGGCATTGGCTCTAGGTCTGGCCATGATGTCATAACCTTCCCGACCGTAGGTCGGAATATGAATCAAACGGGTGTTTGGAGTTTACACAATAGAACGCTCAAGCGTCGGATTCGGTGAACGAAATCCCCGCTCCTCCTCTTTGGATTTCTTTCCATTCTTGACCGATTTCTTCTGCCCGAGTGGTAGGCTCCCAAACATCTCGGGCAAGGGATTTTCTGAATGGCATTCGCGATACTGTTCTGCCATCATCCATCTGTTTTCTCCTCAACATCCCGATGCGAACAAACGGCCAGAGTGCTCTTCTAAAAATTCCTGGTTGGTAAACCCATTTCATGAACTCAAGGCCATCTCCTTTTCGAGCCTGATGGCGCATCCAATATTTAGCTACCATCTTGAAACCACGATCGCCTAATCGATTCATCAAAAATCGATTTATTGCGCTGACTTTGATTAACGGAACAAGTCTCTTTCGGACTTGTTTTTCATAATCAGACTGACCCATTATCGAATGTGCCGCGTACACTCCACTGGTTATGGCATAGCGCATTCCGAAGCCCCACATGAAATCCTGTAAACCGCCAGCTTCACCAACATAATGGCGGCCATTATGGATGTAGCGATCGGGAATTGAAAAATCGCCTTTCCCACCCACTCTTTTAATTGGCTTCCTGTTCAATTCGTAATGTTCTTCATACCAAGCGATTGTCTCGTTAAGGTATCTTCCAGACTTCTTTTGTTGCCTCCATAGGCAGGTACAAATTAGCCCAACTCCGTCGATGATTATCAGGTATGAGTATGCTCCGGGTGCTAATTTATCGTTAAGTTGGAATGCCACAATATTTTCATGGTCAGTATGGAAAATTTCTCCAAATGCTACGGCGCTTGAATCCTTAGGTCCTGCAGCAATAATCTGGCACTCATCGGGATCCTTTCTAGTTCCGTAGTGAATTTTTGCACCTGCATTCATCGCCATTCTCTTGAAGCCTTGGTCAATACAATGTTCATCAGTTCCTCTTTCAACCACTCTAAACGCGACTCCATCAGTAATCGGGTTGGTAATTTCATCATCTGGGTGAATTAAATCAACAATGCTGAACCCATCGGATTTGAATTCACTAGGGTCTAAACCCCATTCTCGCATTTCTTGAAAGAAATCGATATCACTTGTCCAATTCTCTATGCCTTGAAAATCTCCATCAAATCTAGCACCTGAGTCCTTTCGAATCTCATGTACGTGAACGTCGTATCCATTACGTGCCAGTATCGTAGCAGCAGAGAGCCCTGAAAGACCCGCTCCCAGAATGTCGACGCGTTCAGACACGTATTGGCCACTACAATAACGTGTTTTGAATGGTTGCTAACTAAGACGAGGCATTGAAGCACTATGAGGGTATGCCAATGTATGGTCCAAGTGGTGGTGCGAGTCGAAGAGCAGACACTCAATCCTGAAGCACTCCGCAAAGAAATTGACTCCGAAGGTTGTGGAAGTATAGTTTCCTTTGTTGGGCTGACTAGGGGGATGGACAATGGAGTTGAAGTTGAAAAATTAGAATTCGATGCTTGGGAGGAAATGCTACCATCTGTACTTCAACGACTCGGACTTGAGGCGGTTGAGAAATTCTCAGTACAATCAGTGGTGATCGCCCACAGAACTGGGGTAGTGTTGCCGCAAGAGCCGATAGTATGTATCCACGTTGGAAGCGCTCATCGCGCTGAGGGCTTCGAAGCTTGTTCTTGGCTAATTTCAGAATTGAAATCACAAGCACCTCTCTGGAAAAAAGAAGTCCGTGCTGACGGTGAAATTTGGAAGGCCGGACTTGGTTAATTTCTGTAAAACGAGGCGATTTAATCCA
>DAOJ01000061.1:0-10696 GCA_002502365.1 Euryarchaeota archaeon UBA106 | reverse complement strand
CATACTGATGGAGGATTCGTTCACCGGTATTATCGACGTTGGCTCCAAACCGATAATCGCTCGTGAGGCGGTTGCTACAGGCCTTCTTCTATTATCCTCTGAAAGCTTGGATATCGTAGCTAATGGTCGCTCGATTAAGGGAGATGTCCGGGAGGCCTCAACAATTGCAGCGATTCAAGCGGTAAAAGAAACTCCACGCATTCTTCCTCATTGCCACCCGATTCCAATTGAAGGATGTACGGTAGATTGGTCCATTGAGAAAGAGGGTCTAAGGTGTACAGTTTCTGTTAGGACTCATTGGACAACGGGTGTCGAAATGGAGGCTCTGTGTGGAGTCAACGCCGGTCTATTATGTGCTTGGGATATGCTAAAATCTATCGAAAAAGACTCAGAAGGGCAATATCCCTCTTCCCAAATCGACGGTGTCCGAGTTCTGAGTAAGAGCAAGGGCGACCCACATGATTGAAGGCTGAACGCCGTTCGTGATATCTATGGCGACTGTAGATCTTGAGAGTCATTTTCTCGCAGCAACCGAAGCCGCTGCGATTGCAGCGGCAGCATGGCGAGGTAAAGGAGACGGAAAAGCAGCAGACGGCGCGGCTGTGGAAGCTATGCGAGCAGTATTCGATCAGGTGCCTTTTGATGGAAGGGTCGCCATAGGAGAGGGGGAACGTGATGATGCTCCAATGTTATGGATTGGAGAACCACTTGGGTCACTCCAAGGTGACCCCCATGCACCTTCAATCGATATCGCAGTAGACCCACTTGAATGCACTAATCATGTAGCTTTAGATTTACCAAATGCTATGGCAGTTCTCGCCGCAGCACCAAGGGGTAAGCTGCTTCATGCTCCTGACTGCTACATGAACAAAATAGCAGGCCCCTCAGAATTAGATGGTGAGATTAGTCTTGATGCCTCAACCTCATACAATGTAGAGGCAGCGGCGGCTGCTTTAGGAAAGAAAGCATCCGAACTAAATATCGTAGTTATGGATAGGCCAAGGCACAAAAATCTGATTTCAGAATTAAATCAGCACAACGTCAATGTCCTACTTATTGGAGATGGAGATGTTTCAGCTGCCCTCAATGCTGCAGATCCAAAATCCGATGTCGATATGCTAATGGGAATTGGAGCTGCTCCTGAAGGAGTCATCACTGCAACGGCACTTCGAGGTCTAAATGCTCCATTTGAGGGCAGACTTGTATTCAAGAATGAAGGTCACAGGGAACGCGCTGAGAAAATGATAGAGGGGGATATCGAACGAATTTGGGCTAGAGATGAACTATGTGCCAGTGATGATGCTATTTTCATCGGAACAGGAGTCTGCCCTGGAAGAACGTTTGGAGTCGAGGAATTATCAGATGGTCGTTTTTCAGTTCAATCTGAGATAATTGATGTTGCAAATGGCGGTCATAAATTCGTCGATAACATCCGTTCATTATGAAACAAATTCCATATCCTTCGAGCAAAGGATTCTTTTCCTACTTCTATCACGTAAGGTCGAGGTTCGCCGATGGACACTGAACTACTTGAGAAAACTGCAAGAGAACTTGTTGCACCTGGGAGAGGAATTCTAGCCGCGGATGAGAGCAATGGAACAATGTCCAGCAGACTGGATGCGGTTGGTGTAGAGCCCTCAGCGGAGACTCGTCGTGCTTACCGATCCAACATTTTTGCCACTCCAAATTACGAATCTGCAATCAGTGGTGTGATTTTATTCGATGAGACAATTCGTCAAACTATGGATGACGGCACACCTATTCCAAAATATCTTGCAAGCCGCGGAATTCATCCAGGAATTAAGGTCGATACTGGGGCTAAAGAATTAGCACACCATTCTGGGGAAAAAATCACCGAGGGCTTGGATGGATTGAGAGAGAGGTGTAAGGAATATTTCTCAATGGGTGCACGTTTTGCTAAATGGCGTGCTGTGATTAGAATTGGAGAAGGGATGCCAAGTCAAGCCAACATCTCAACCAATGCACACGCATTGGCTCGCTATGCGGCAATATGTCAAGAACAGGGTTTGGTTCCAATCATTGAACCAGAAGTTTTGATGGATGGCGCTCATGACTCTCAGACTTGTTTTGATGTTACAGCAAGAATTCTCGATGAAACCTTTTCAGAATGTAAAACTCAGGGTGTACACATCCCTGGCGCTTTACTAAAACCTAACATGATACTTCCTGGCAAAGACTGCCCAGACCAAGGAAGTAGAGAGCACGCCGCCAAGATGACTGTCGACTGTCTAACAGCACATGTCCCTCACAATCTTCCGGGAATTGTATTTCTTTCAGGCGGGCAATCAGATGAAGACGCAACTGCTCATCTCAATATAATGAATAGTATGGATGTCGAGCACCCTTGGGAATTATCTTACTCTTATGGCAGGGCATTGCTTGCGCATGCATTGCAAACTTGGGCTAAGGGATCTTCTGAGGAGAGTCAGAATGCCTTTGAACACCGAGCAGCGATGAATAGTCTTGCACGCAGTGGAGACTGGTCATTGAATCTCGAAGTTTGAATAATATTCAATTTTCGCCTTCCAAAACCCCAGGTCTTAGTGTCCAAACACAGATTTCATAGCGGCCGGAGAGCGCACCGCCACGCTTGGTAGTGGAGACCTTGAGAATATCCTTATCTTTTGACAACACATTTCCGAGTTGTTGAGGGGTTGTGCCGTGTCTCATTGTTGAGTTCACGTGTTCGAGAATTTCTGTGGTATTGGCTTCTCCTCGGTCGTTTAAAAATTTCTTAATCTTCTGGCGTAGTCTTGTTGTGCGCATAATTATCTCTCCTTGATTGATTCGGACTCTTTTCTTTGGTGATGCTGAACCCAGCTATTTGTTGCCCATTCAGAAACTGGAACATCCGACCCTACCATTCCGCTCTTTCGAAGCGTACCAATTCGGGTAATACGTTCATCCGATTCTAAGATCTTGGTAATTTCTGATGGGCTGTTTGCATAATCAATTTGATTTGCAATCCAGGCAGAAATCTCGATGGTGTTTCGCGGCTTCTCAGACAGGTAGTTTCGAATTATTTCACGTAGGTCGTGAGAATTCATTTCTTCCAATTCCTCCGAGTCAAACCGGGCCCATATCGAGTCCGTTGTCGACAGGATAGCAGGCGTTGATATAACAGTTCTGCACCTTACAACCTCTCTTAGTTACATATAGTTGCACAATAGTCGCAACTTTTCTCGGAAAAAACTGGTGTAGAATTGAAACTGTTATTTTTTCCACAAGAAATATGTAACTAAATGTAACAAAAGAAGATAATTTAAGTAGTACAGACGACCTAATTGATTTAGGAGAGGGCATTTAGTGTCTGAGGAAACTGAAATTACCCAAATTCCTAGCGATTCTTTTGGACTAAAACGAATCCGTAGTGCTCACCGTCGTCGATTGTTAGACAGACTAACCGATGGCGGAAGTACAGTCAGCGTGCTCGCAAGAGAAACAGGATTGAGAATTCCTCACGCTTCCGCTGAACTCAGGAGAATGAGAATCGATGGACTGGTAGCCAGCGATCAGGCTGCAGGAGCCAGAGGGGCTCGAATACACTTAACCAAAACAGGTTGGCAAACAATCCGTTCAGATGAATTGGCCAGAGCTATTGAGGTAATTCCACTTCCATCACCGTCTCAGAAATATTGTTTATTGGCCAGAGATGGAGAGAACATTCTACTCGGTCTTCTAGCCCCGATTAACTCACCTTTGATTCTAATTCCAGATCGGCCCTACAGAGAAATTGGAACTGATGCAAATTCCACAGGAAGTGAAGGGGTCTCATGGACTTGGGCGGTGTTAAGAGAGAGGTCACCAAGATGGTTTAATTTGAAGAGCTTGGAAATGCTCCCAAACCCCCCTTCATCTTATGATCCTGAAACAATTTCATCTTATGTGGGGGATAATCACACATTGGGTATTGTTCGGGCAAGACTAGTAGATCCAGACAAACCCGTTGCTTTGGCTCCAGGAATATGGTTTGAGGAGCCAAACCGTCGGCCAGACCCACCTTTGCCTGAATCAAGTCATCATCGAGGTACGTGGGTTTTGGGAAATTGTCACAATCAATCACTGGACATTCGACCTAAGGGGCCAGTGTCTGCGATTATTGAAGAAAGATTGCCAAGAAGTATGTTATTGCGAACTGCTAGAGCAAATGCACTAGTAATTGCTGATTTGGGAGGATTAGACTCTTCAGGAGATAACTTTCCTCTATCATGTCTAGAATTTTGGATAACTAGGGCTCATCCTAGACTTAGTCCATCTGAAAGACGTAGACGTCTGAATAGTTTGAGAGAACGTCTAACCTCCAATAGGAGAGTCAGAACAGAAGAGGCTACATGGAGAAGATTTCGAAAGGATTGGAAGGAAGCCAAGTTTACTACTGATGAAAGAAATTTGAGATTAATCGATACAAGAGGAATAACTGCCGCAGGGGTGACATCTCTAATCGAGTGGTCAGTTTCCGAAGATGAGAGACCTCCGTTAGTTTTGGAAATCCCCGAATCTCTTCCGGAGGATGTATTATCCTCAGTTATATCACATTCTAACTTGAGATTAACTATATCACCGACCAATCATCAATCCCTTTCGATTTTTGATGAGCTAGTCGTAGATCCAATCAGACCTTTACCATGGCTAAGGATACGGACTCTTGGAGGAAGAGATTTACCCGTTCGCTTGGTTGATCCAGTACCAAAACCACCAGAATCCCCGAATGAGGAAGAATATGAAATATCACCATGGGATATTTTAGGATTAGACGGCGAAAATTTAACTGATAAATTGCAAGTTTCATCTATGATTGGCTCCGCAATCACTCAATTTCCGGAGGGAAATGAAGATTGGTCCAACATGATGGAGGCTAGTTACCCCATTGCATCATGGATAGCCTCGCCTAGGAATACCCGTTGGCATCGCTGGCAAAGATTGCGTCCTAGATTAGATTCTGATTGGATAGCGCTGCTAGACTTGGAATATTTCCCGTTAGAGAGACTTGCAGAGGTTGCCGATGAAGCTCCGACTAGAGTATTGAAAATTTTCGAAAATAAACTCCGTTCGCTAATTCAAAATAATCCAGAAATTGCGTTACGAGCACGTCCAGCAATTGACCCAAAAAATGCAACCTCTGGAGCATCCTGGGTCGCGGCCCAACTTCTTAGTAATGCAGCGTGGTTGCCCGATGATTTGCAAAAAGACCTGACCAGTTGGGCACTAGAGGCATGGTTGGTAAATCCTCCTAATAACTCTCTTTCAGCACTTCAATCGATAGATTGGATTTTCAATCAAGAAAATCAAGAATCGTTCGATTATGAGCCAATTTTACAGGGGATTTTGCGAAGATCACAGGATTTCTCCCTAGATCATGAGCTTAAGGTATGGTCATTACTAGTGGAGCGAATCCGAAATGAAAAGAAATTAAAGATTGAAGAAGTTGAGGCGATTGTAGAAACACTTCCGATAGATTGGTGGGCTCTATTGGCTCCTGAATTATTGACCGATCTTCTCTCTGATGAATCTTCTTTGGAATGGTTACTGATTAATCCAATTCCTTGGAGTGCTTCCATTCTTCGTCCTAAAGGAGAGCCTAGTGATGCGCCTGGATTGAGAGAATACTATCACCCAGGGTGTACTGAGGATATCCGTAATTCTCTTGCGAGGCGACTGAGATCTAGAAGTCAAAGAGGAACATTACCGGAATCAGCAGATTCTCTACTAGACCTTATGGAATCACTTGATACAATTCTGGAAGGAGGTTCTCCGAGAACAGGGAGAACTCACCATATGGTGGGTTGGTTGGCTCAACCAATCGAAAAATGGCCTCCGATTAGTAACCAGATGGCTATGAATGGCGACCCATTAATTTCCGAGCGAATAATTCTCAGAAGTTCTGGTTATCATCAGGGTCTAACTAAGGGTAAATCGCAATTATAATTGAGTCAAACAAGTGATAATTCTGATATTTTGCCTGAAATAACCTACTTTTTCCTATACGAGGGGTTCATGAATGAATCCCCTGACTCGATGACGCCCGACCGGCAACACCATGCCGACGAAAGCCCCACGCCGGAGTTAGTAGGATGAATCATGGTACCACGGAACGGGATTTGCCGTATGTCGAAGACCGACGTGACCCACTGCTGGGGAATGATCGTCGGGGCAAAACATGCGGTCGGATTGTGATGGGTCCCCGGACGACCGAGAACGGAAGAGACCGGAATGACTTACGGGACAACCCCACAGTCCAACAGACGTCCCGGGGTGGGTCAGGTGCCCGAGCATTGCGATGAAGGTCACCGTTACGCCCCGGGGCACACATTTTTTCCAAAGGCCTCAATACTACAAACTCTAGGTGGTTATCGATGCATTCACTAGGATTGGTCGGCGGCACATTCGACCGCTTTCATGCAGGGCATCGGGCACTGATTGATTACGGCCTGATAAAGTGTCAAAGGCTTGAGGTATGGTTAACCAGCGATCAAATTGCTCAGGCAAAAGACTCTCGAATTGAATCATGGTCAGAAAGGTCAGAAAAATTGTTAGAATCAATAAGTGAAGATTCCTCTCGAATTTCTATTCATATTCTAGAAGACGAAGATGGACCTGCACCTTGGCATGAGAATGCTTCAGCAATATTATGTACACCAGAAACATTAGTGGGTTGCAAGCGAATTAATCAGATGCGTCAGAGGAATGGTTTGGAAAGTCTTGAAATTCTAACTGTCGAGCATGTAATGAGTCATGATGGTAAACCAATTTCCAGTTCTAGAATTCGCCAAGGTGAGATAGACAAAGAAGGCCAATCCTACCTTCCAGAGGATATAGGGAAAGCCAATTTAATCTTGACAAAGGAGGTAGAATCCAATCTAAAAGATCCATTTGGTCGATTGTTTGAGGGACCAGAGGACGATACGAGTGTGGCAATACGCGCGGTTCTGGAAGAAACCTTTGGTAGCCACGGCCCAATTATCGCCGTTGGCGATGTTACAGTCAAAGCGTTGCAAGATTTGGGTAGTCCTGCCGATATTGCATTAATTGATGGTAAGACCAAGAGACAAGAGTGGCTATTTGCTTCAAAGATCGATCATTCGATATATGATACTAAACGTTCTTGCATAAATCCACCAGGGCAACTTAGTACTGATTTATTTGAGGCCTGTACTAATGCGATTAGTAATTGGAATGAAGGCAGAAGAACCTGTATAATCGAAGTTGACGGTGAAGAAGACTTAGCTCCTCTACTGCTCCATCCCTTGGCGCCATTAGGTGCAGTTGTTCTCTATGGTCAGCCAAACCGAGGAGTTGTACTTCGATGGACTGGCTTTGATTCAAAATCACGCTGCAAAGATTTACTCAACGGGATGCAAAGAGCCTGAACTGGATTCAAGATTCGGCCTTATCTAACAAATTAAATCCGAACCCAAACCAGAAAGGTATTGCGCTAACTGCAAACACTCCCGGGTCGACCCAAGTATTGTTTTGAACAGACCAGGTCAGATAGAAGATTATTGCAATAACCATCATCCAATCTGCAACAGTCTTTCTAATTCCGTGTTCACCAGAAAATAGTCCAGACATACAGTCAGGTAGGCCTTTGATAGCAGAAATAGTGCCGCCTTCGAGAGCCTTATTCATTCCTAGATGTCCAAGAGCAACCAAAATAATTCCTAGAATCCCGAAGACGATATCATCAATCACGACTGAGATTCCATCATGATTAGTATTGATGTCTCCAAGTGTACCATTACTTAGGAATCCAAGCCATAATACTTTCAGGCCCCCATCCCCATCTGAATATGCCCCAACTACGAGGTTGACGATTGTCAGAAATAGAACCCATCCACCTAGTAATAGCATAACAGTCGAAGCGGTTCTACTCGGACGGGTAAGTGCCGAGTACCAATCGTTGTCAGCGAGCGACATCGAGTTCGGCGACCTAAGAACTTGGTTTAACCCTTGAGGCCCTTAACGGCCTCAATTTTTCAAGTAAATTACTTCTATAAATTCATCAAATGATGGATATTTTACAAATGGCTCTGCAATCGGTAGCGGCAACGAGCGGCTTCTGCAATTAGTGGATCTGCATCGCTCATAGTGGTTATTGCATCGACAGTCTTTGGGATTGCAGAGTTGACCTGCTTACTTCGACCACCTCTTCCTTTACTGACATTTCGAGCCATAATCATTCCAAGTGTGTCAAGTTCGTTTAGAAGTGTAGAGATTCTTCTTGGAGTTAATGGCTCCACGTTTACATTCAAACAAGCATCTGAATATGTTCTGTATACTTCTCCGGTTGAAATATTTCTAAGCCCATTATCTTCGTTGATTCGAATTGAGAACAGAACTAATTTTTGATGCAGAGGTAAAGTTTGCAATACCGGAGTAACTTGATCATGTTCCAATTGAGATTGTGCAAGCCTGACATGTCTTGGGTCGACTTTTGTCTGTGAACGTTGTTCGGCTTTCTGCACTGAGATACGTAGAAGGTCCAAAGCCCGTCGAGCATCTCCGTGTTCTTGTGCTGCTAAAGCGGCACAAAGTTGGACTACTCCTTGGTCTAGTACATCCTCGCGAAGTCCGGTCTTGGCTCTCTCAGTGAGGATATCAGAAATTTCTGAAGCGCCATATGGGTGGAAAATCAGATCTTCTTGACCAAGCCTGCCAGACACCCTAGGGTCTAATAATTGAGTGAAGTGCAAATCATTACTAATTCCAATAATGCAACACCTCGAGCGTTGAAGAATTGTGTTCAAACTGGTTAGGTTGTAGAGGAGGTTATCCCCTGCTCTTTCAACAAGATTGTCAATTTCATCTAGTACGATTATGTGCACCCCACCAGCGCGATCCATCCTTTCAACTAAATTTTCTAGAACTCTGTCAGTAGGCCAGCCGGTGAAGGGGATTGGAACGTCTCCTCTCTCAGCTAATTTACTGGCCAAAGTTTGTACGACTCTATAACGGGTATCAACATGTCTACAATTAATCTCGTAGGTACGAACAGATTGCCCCATTTCCTTTCCTTTTTCTCTTAACTGCCCTAAGACAAATCTAGTAACGACAGTCTTCCCAGATCCTGGAACCCCGTATAGCAACATGTTGGACGGAATGTGTCCATTGAGCGCATCAACTAGATTCCTAACCAGAGCCTCAACTTCTCTGTCACGGTGAGGTAAGGTTGTAGGCTCGAAGGCATGGTCGAAAGCCTTCCTATCGAGGAAGAGGGAATCTTGTCCCAAAATCTTCTCGAAAATATTTCCGTCCATTTTTTAACACACAACCACTAATCAATCCAAGTCTACTAAATCATCCTATGTCTGGAGTCATCGGAAGCAAACGCGGATTCTAGACGAGGGCGTTACAGGTAATGAAAGTTGCCGGACCTGTGGTAAGGAATTGCCTCATTTTGTAAGTCTATGATATGAGTATTTTTTTTAATAATCTATAGTCCGTCCGGTATAAAGTTACAATTCAGTAAGCCATTTTTTCAGATTCAACCTAATATCAGTTTACTTTTTTCACTGATAGATTTCTAGATTTAGAGACTATTTTTTCAAAGTAGCCAATACACATATGCGAGGATAGCGTTATTTTTGCATAAGTTAGGTTATACTTATTATCAATAAATTTGTAATAATCAGTTATCATATTTATAGAAGTTATTTTTCATGAGTTTTTTTTAACATGAATTCTTCTCCATTATTACCTATAATCAATTCATCACCGTCTTCTAATTGAATAATTCCTTCATTGAGTTCTGGTGATTGAAAACCACCTTCATGACCAATCGCATCAGCAAAATTATGTGTTACCAGAATTGTTGCATCGGGATGTCTTTCAGATAGGGCATTGACTTGTCTTGGGTTATGGTGGTTAGGGCTTTCAACAAAATCAGGAACGCCCATTTCAATCAAAATCACATCTGCTTCAGAGGCTCTATTTTCAATTTCCTCACAAGGTCCAGAGTCTCCACAATGCAATAATTTGAATCCACTCTTGTGAGTCAACATATACCCATGTGGGTCAGTTTCAGGAGTATGTACGACTCGGAATCTTTCGTAACTCCATTCCGAATTTTGTAATTCTCCAGATTCATCTTCTAACCAATTAATATCATCGTTTAGAACTTCATTCAAGCTTCCAGGAAATCCAACATTACTTAGGTTCGAGAGAATCTCTTTACCCTTAGGTCTAAGATAGACATTCAAAGGCGTTCCAGCATTAGAAACTACCTTTCTTTCTAAGATGAAGAATGGAAACCCGAACATATGATCTGCATGCCAATGTGTAAACAATAGGTGGTCAATCTCATGGCTTGACACACCAACACGTCGTAATTGAGGTAGTAATGTTGGTGGGGCATCGACCAATATATTCCCATCGATTAAAACTAGCGCGTGCATTCTTCCATGAGGTGAAAATGCATTCCCAGTGCCGAGGAACTGCACGCGAGGCATGACTCTCCATGTGGCGTCTATGACTTGAGCCATTCGGGTCGCAACGCCCGCTACGCGGGCGAACCTTATCCCCTTTGTTTGATAAACGGCCTTCGGGTCGGCAGCACGCTGGTGAGTACTATGTCTGACTGGAGTGCAAAAAATCCGTATGCCTCTAAATTAACTGAGAACTTCGTCCTCAATGGTGAAGGTTCCAGAAAGGAAACACGCCATATTGTCTTTGATTTAGG
>DAOJ01000048.1 GCA_002502365.1 Euryarchaeota archaeon UBA106 | reverse complement strand
AGTCGATGGCATCACAGCAGCCGAACGACCTAATCCTGCAGGGCTACTTTGGAATGATTGGGAAGTTCCAATGGCATTTCTGCCAGTTAATGGAGATGAGTTACTTTCACCTGATGGGGCTTCGAAAGAAAATCCTGCAGAGGCTGGTTGGGTTGCAAAAATACTGGAAAATCTACTACAGGCAGGCGATTTGGAAGAGGCTGATATTGGAATAATTACGCCTTATGCTGGACAGGTTAGAGCGATTCGTGATGCCCTTCCGGAACGAAATGATTCAGTTGAAGTTCACACCGTTGATGGTTATCAGGGCAGGGAAAAGGAGGTCATCATCTTCTCTTGCGTACGATCGAATTCAGATGGGATTGTTGGGTTCCTCTCGGATGCAAGACGTCTGAACGTCGCTTTGACAAGAGCAAAACGTGGATTAATAGTAATTGGAGACCCGGATACACTTCGTAATGACGAGACTTGGGCTTCATGGTTGGATTACATTCGTGGACGTAACCTTGAGGCGTGGCACATTCTCGGCATGGGTTGAGGATTAGCATGGGTGACCACGATTCGCCAATCTCCCTACAAGGCGGAGGGACGCTTGCAAAGCAAATCGTAACGGCTGAGGAAGGCGGTCATTGGCCTGTTCCCGAAGGCACAATTCTAGCATCGGGAGTTCGTAGAACCGCTGCATTGAGCGTCGATGTAGTCATCGTCACAACCATTTTGATGGTGGCTACCAGTGGACAAATTATTGATGCATGGAACCTCACACTTTGGGCTTCCTCATCGTTCCACCACGCCCTCGCAATGGTCGCAATTCTCCTTGTCAGCCACTGGCTTTACTGGCGATTGACTGGACTTAGGTATTCTCGCTCATTAGGTCAGAGAATGTTTGGTATCGCTGTGCTCGCCGAAGACGGTTCAGCGATGACTAGCCAGATGTGGGATCAACGCGCTTGGAGAAAGTTGGTTTTTCTAATCCCAATACTAAACATAATTCAAGGAGTTCGGGAATTAGCGAGGATTTCTCAAAGACACACTCACCAATCCAATATTGACTTACATGTCGGTTCTATAGTCGCACATGCAGATTCTTTGCCTCCTGCAAATCGGAAACATATCAAGTGAGGAGGACCGTATTTTGGCTGAAGACTCAGACGTCATTTCTCCTGAGGCTCTATCAATAGTTGCTTCTGGAGGTTGTATAGTCTACCCAACTTCAACCCAACCTGCTCTGGGTTGCCTTCCAACAAGTAATGCCTTGGATGGTTTGTATGCAATCAAAAACAGACCTTCACACATGCCGGTTAGTATTGGAGTGGCCGATTTAGAACAGGCCTCCAACTTAGTCGAGTTAACCGATGACATTCCTGACTTATTGGCTTCATTTCCAGAGGGTTCTCTAACTTTGGTACTTCCAGCAAAGAAGACTCTTGATAGTCGGCTGGGGGCAGATAAAATTGCCATCAGAGTAGTCGCTCACCCAGTCGCAAAAGCACTACTGCAAGCCACAGGTCCACTCACAGCAACCTCTGCAAACATTAGTGGTACCGAGCCGGAATCCAATTGCCCTGATACCATAGAAACCCTTCGAAAAGCTGGCCATAAAGTCGGTTTAGTGGAGGGAAATACTCCCGGAGGCTTACCCAGTACTTTGATAGCGTGGTATTCGGTCTGTGATGTATCCGATTGCGCGAGCATAGAGGTGCTGAGAGAAGGAATAATTCCTGCAGATGAGGTTTTGTTATGGTGGAAGAGTCAGATCTCAAACAATGGCGAGACGCTGGGCATGTAGCTCGACGGACCCTTGAAGGAATCAAAGGAGAGATAGTCGCAGGTAAGGCTTGGGACGAAGTAATTGATTCGGCTGAGCGGTTTATTCGAAGGCATGGAGGAACTCCTGCATTCCCTGTGACTATTTCTGTCAATGATATCGCCGCCCATTACACAAGTGACCATCGACTAACCGCTCCCGAGGGTTGGGAAGGTGACATGGTTTTCCAGAAAGGAGACCTAGTGAAACTCGATGTCGGAGTCCATGTTGGCGGGGCAATTGCGGACAATGCTATGACCATTGAAGTTGGCAATGGAGGTAAGCACACGGAGCAGATTAAGGCAGCAAAGGAAGCAAGGGATGCTTCGATTGAGAAAATGCACCCCGGCACTCCATGGTACGAGATCGGTGCTGCTGCTGAACAGGTTCACAAAGACGCAGGCTTCGAGCCTATTCGTAACCTATGCGGACATGAATTGACCCGTTGGAATTTACATGCTGGGACATCGATTCCTGCTCATGCCTGCGGTGCTGATAATCCAGGATTCAAGGGTGGTGTGGAATTAGGTTCGATATATGCCGTTGAACCATTTAACACAACAGGAAAATCAGGGATGGTTGAGAATATTCCTCCAAGCAATTCCAGTAATATCTACAGGGTAACTGGAAACATAACAATACGTAAGGCAATGTCAAAAAACAAACTCAAACCAATCGGTGCAACAATGGCGAGGTATATCGAAGAACGCTACCATACCCTTCCATTTGCAGAACGATGGGCGTATCCTCTACTAGAGAAGCCATTCCCCGGGGAGGAAGAAGAAATTCTTCGTAAGAAATGGAATGCTTTGGTGAAGAAATTGATTTCAATAAGATTCCTTGAAACATATTCTGCTCTACGTTGCGAAGATCGTGGTTTGGTAGGTCAATATGAGCATACGGTTTGGATAACTGAAGGAGGACCTGAGGTCCTTACTGTAGAATGAATTTGTTAAATTTCTAGAAAAAAACATCCAATCGAAATGATTTGATTTTTCTAATAAATTGTCCCTTAGTATGGCATTCTTTGCTCTAAGAGGCCTATTTCGCATAACGATTATCTATCGTCTGGGCTGAGGACTTTCCGTACGGGGCCGTTGAGGTTCTCGCTGAGTGCATCCCATCCCCTCGCTTGTGTCTCTCGCCCTGTACACTTTTTCGAGGTACGCGGAGGCCTTGGATTAATTTACAAGGGAATTATTTTTCGATAATTCATTTGTTTCTTCTGCTGCACCAAATAATGTCACAGCGATGATTGCTGAGAAAATCAGTATCATTCCTGCGGATTGTTGTAATGAGGGTGATTCGTTGAGTATAAGCACACCCCAAACGATGGTCAGTACCGGCTGTAATAGCACTGCGAAGGAGGTATGGGCGGCGGGTAGTCTAGGAAGAGCGTAGGTAATTGCAATCCAACCGATTACTTGGCAAGATATTGCTAATAATAGCAACCAGCCATGATTAGGCCAAGTGATTGAATGATCGATAGCTTCGATTCCTAAAGAGGTTGGAGGTGTAGTGCCTAAGATTAGGATACCGAGAGTTGCTCCTGCGGTTGCATCGAATTGGGAGTTTACAGCTGGACCCCCTATTCTATTCGATTGGCGATAGGCGATTAAGAAGGAGGAATAGAATACTGCGGCGACCATGCCTCCAATCACTCCCTTTACCGGATCATCGCCGAAGGGATTGTCATCCCATATTCCAGAAATCAGCAGTAATCCAATCATCACCATTGGCAATGAGAGAAGAATAAATCGATTTGGTCGTTCACCAAATAACCACCAACTAACTAATGTGACAATAATTACCTGAGAGTTACCAATCATTGTCGCAATCCCACTGCCAATGTAGTCTATTGCACTGTGATAACCTGCGAAATCGATTGCGAGTAGAATGCCCGCCCCAAAGGCAAGCCAGCGAGAATTAGAATCCCGAGGGTCTTCCTTCTTTGATGTCCAAACCAATAATCCCAAGATAGGAAGTGCGTACAGCATTCGATAGAATGCTCCAGTCAATGCTGTTGTATCTGAGCGAATATACAGTAGAGGAGCGAAGGATATCACCGTCGCCCCTGCTAAGGCGATAATCATGGTGCGACGGTCTTCAGCCGTCGCCATCCAATCGCCTCACTCGGAATTTGCATCGCCGTCGGCAATCATTTGTTGTAGCTCGCCAGATTGGAACATTTCTAGTGCTATATCCGAGCCGCCAATTAGTTCTCCGTGAATGTACACTTGAGGCATTGTTGGGAAGTCGGCCCAAGTGCAGACGGACGGAATGGCCCTTGGATCGGCGAGCACATTTACGCTTGCGAAGGGTTCCCCGAGTTGATTCAAAACTGTTGCAGCTCTATTGCTAAATCCACATTGTGGTTGTTCTGGTGTTCCCTTCATGAAGAGAACTATTCGGTGTTCATTTACTAGGGCATTTAATTCGTCTGGGGTCCAATTGAAACTCATTCTATCACTCCTGATCTGGTCGGCGTATGTGTACTCCAAAAAATTGCATCTCTTTCTCACCATGCGGATCAAACGAGGTGTCTCCTGCCTGCTCAGCTTGAGCCGGTGTCATACATTTGAGATCTAATGCATGAACTGTGTTCTGAGCAATGAATTGCTTGAAGTGGCTCAAGATGGGTCTTTGCCTTTGTAATGGTCGAATTCCTTCATAACTTTCTGAGATAACTCGTACATGAAAATGGTCTCCACTTCCATGCAGGTCGTTAACCTCAACCGTAGCTCCTGGAACTACTTTCAGGACTTCTTCGACTACCCACTGCTCCGTGACCATCGTTCACCTGCTCGGGCCGCTGTGATTTGAATGCTCCCGCGTGAACCAATCAAAGGCCAAGAGCCGAATTGATTTCTGCGAAATTATCTGCGATGCTAGCTTTGTCATTAATGAGACCGCTTCCAACGACTGCGACATCGATACCCCATTCAGAAACCATAGCCGAGTTGTGATGCTTAATTCCTCCATCAATCATCAATTTAGTTGCTCTTCCTCCATTCCTTATCTGCTCGTCAATTGCGGCTCGGAATTCTCTAACTTTCCCTTCTACTTCAGGCATGAATGATTGGCCCCCTTTACCGGGTACAACCGACATAACCAGTACTAGATCAAGGTCGGCAAGATATGGTAAAATTGAGTCACTAGGTGTATCAGGATTGAGTACTAGACCTGCTTGACAGTCGGCTGAGTGAAGATTAGAGATTAATCCTCGTGGGTCGTCAATTGCCTCAATATGAGCGATGACCAAGTCAACACCGGCATCGACATACTGAGTCCAAGTTTCTTCTGCGTTAGTTACCATCAGGTGACAATCAATGAAGACCTCAGGGCCTAACCTATCTCTTACTGAACGAATCAACGCAGGTCCGAAAGTGATGGTCTTGTTTACTACCCAATTGCCGTCCATAACGTCCATGTGAATCCAATTTATTCCTGCATCTACGGCTTCTTCTAAAGTATCTCCAAGACGTGAAAAATCCGCAGTTAGAATGCTTGGAGTGATTTCCATAATACTCCCCTCGCTACTCGCGAAGGGAAGGGGGTTCTCAACAGTTCTCACTCATATTATGATACTAGCATTGATAAAACCGCTTTCCTGTGGAAAGTCGGGGCGACATTGTGGGAAGGCTGATTGAGGCAAGTGATGGTGATTTTGACGCGGTAACTCAGAGTGATGAATGGGTGTTAGTTGACTTCTGGGCGCCTTGGTGTGGGCCTTGCAAGATGATTGCGCCAGTTCTCGAGCAACTTTCAGGCGAGCGGGAGATGACAATCGCGAAAGTTAATACTGACATCAACCCTCTATCAGCCGGAAAATTTGGGATTCGAGGAATCCCTGCTCTTCTTCTATTCCACAACGGGCAGTTAATCGATCAACAAGCTGGAGCAATGCCTAAGCCTATGTTTGATCAATGGTTAGATCGTCACATGGCATAATCAAACTGATTGCCTAAGTTTTCTAGCCCTTTCTTCAAGTGGTTCACCTACTTCCCTTAGAAGTCGAGAACGTAGGGCCTCGTGTAGCCACATTCCACTTTCTAATTCCAACATTAAGCCTCGAGAAACCAAGGCCTCAGGAGGTTTTCCACTGTAGTTTGCGGCCTTGGCTAAATTCTCCCAAGGAATCGGTGTATCGGCTACGGCTAGTAGAGCTAGTAGATCTCGATGGTCTTCCGGCAGAACATCGAGTATTTCCTCATCAAGAAATCTTAACCAATCTTCATGCAGTGTTTGACCATACAATTCCAAAAGTTCGACCGCTAATGGATGACCGCCAGTGGCTTTATGGATTTCTTCAACTGGCGTTTGTGATGGAAGATTAAGTGAGGCGATCCAGTCTTTGATTTCTTCAACTGTTAGGCCTGTTAACCTAAGCTCAACAACTCTGCCTCTAGTATGGACATCTCGACGATCATAGAATGCCAAATTTGTTCTCGAAACTAATAGTAATCGCAACTTAGTTGCTTCTGCGATTTGTAGTAAAACACCGAATAGTTGGTTTCCTTCAGAATTTAGGTTGTGCACATCATCTAAAATTACCAAGAATTCATTCTCTTCCACTCCTCTTCTACCCTCTTCGTCAACAAGATGAGCAATTAATCGTCTACGATACTGGTCAAGGTTAAGCGGGGCTCCTGGCTTCAGTGGAAGAGATTGTAAAACCTCGTAGGGATCTTGGCCCTCTGTTTCTGAAGTTATCTTTAGCCTGTGAAGAATACTTGTTGCTATGCCTAAACTGCTATCCCAAGGCTGGCATGGATAATACATTACATCCAAATCTGGATTTTTATCAATCGTGCGCTGTAACCAATGGCTCGTTAGGGTGGTTTTTCCGCATCCTGCAATTCCGGAAATTACTGCCATTGGTGATTCTCCTAGGTACCACTCTTCTAGAGACGAGACCTCGTTTTCTCTTCCATGGACTTTACGAGTTTCTGGAGGCCGGGTATGATAGGTAGAGTGGGCCCCTGAAAGCAACTTGAGTGAACCTGGGGGCTGAGATTCTTCAGAATTAGAGTGAACTATTGCTCCGAATCTGATATCTCCAAAATTGAGTACACCTTCGTGCTGCGCATGCATCAAGACTTGAAGTAAAGTAAGTCCAGTTTCTAAACGAGACCCTGCCTCATCGGCTCTAATCTGCAAGAGATTACCGCTTCGTTCCCGTAGCAAAACTTTGGTAGATCGTAATTCGGGTAATCTCAGTTGAATTTGTTCTCTACCCTCTTCTGTTAATTGCCAGGTCTTCTGTCTTCGTTCATCTCCACGGACTACTCTGGTGTGTTCACTAACCATTCCATCAATCGCCAGATCTCGCATTGTTCTGGAAACGTTCGGAGGATGAAGTGCACATACTTCTGCTATACCTGGTCTAGTCACTTCTCGGCTTACCAAATAGTGATCGGCCTGATTGTCGTGCTCCCACAGATGTAGCAAAATGCGGTCAGCAACGGCGATGTTGACCCTACTCGAGGGGCCTTCCATCGAATTACTCCTCCACAGAACATTGAGGATATGGCTCAGTCATCATCGGGGGCATGAATAAATCCTCACAGCCCCGATCAACAGTTGAGAGTGAAAGAATACTGGTCGCCCCAACTCCAACTGTTACCGATTGCATAGATACTGGGCTAGGTATGTAGTCCTCACCCGTTTGAGTGATAATCAGATGAATTCCATCGCTTGCTGGAATCAATACATCCATTCCAAAGAATTCCATCTTTGCATTAACAGTTTCACCCGGACCAAGCACCTCTCCATCCCTACCACCTGCATGGAATCTAAGGTCCATTACTGCGTGGCCGAGATGCATGTCATTACTCGCTTGCACCATCTCTACGAATAGATGTCCGCTTGTGGAGAAAGCAGAAACTGTGGCGTCAACATGGAATGTTGGTGTACCTACAATTCTGGTATTTTCGTCAAAGAAAGGACATTCTATTCGCATGAAAGAACTACTTGAAATCGTTTCTCCTCCACCAATAATTGTACATTCATCCATTCCAAATCGAATCCAATCTTGATCAATAGGAGGATATGTTTCCTCAACTCTCCAGCCCCCCACATTATCTTGAACTTCAGCAATCAATCGTGGCTGAGGGCCTTCATCCAGTAGGTAGTAGTCGAACCATTCCAATAAGTCATCTGCCCAATCCCATCTTAGTGTGAATGGAAATGCCTCAGCGCCGCGGCCACTAGAAAGGGCTTGATGGCCGCTGATACGGTCTGGATAATCATGGCCCCATTGGCCGTACAGTCCTTTGACTTCGAATCCAGCATCTTGCATTATTCGATGCACTGGAAAAGCCATATGAGGGTCGACATTCCAATCTTGTAGCCCGTGGATTATGTACACCGAACCGTTGTAATTTTGGATTGCTCGGTCTAGGAAACTTCGTTCTTCCCAATAATCAGAACCCATCCAAGCAAGATTATCTCCCGTTAGGTATGCAGCAGGTCCAGCATAGTAGCCTTCTACATAGCCTTCGCAGGCATTCTCAATATCTCCTGAATCTCCGTCTAGCCCGAAGCTGCCATAAACTCCGTTGTGCATAATTGCTCCTCTAGCTTCCATGCTTCCATTTCGCCACATCAAATCCTGAACTCCGATTAGGCCAGACATTGGAACGATTGTTTTGAGATACTCAGAACCCATTGCCGCTGCTTCCCAAGGAGTAGAACCATCATAGGATTTGCCAATGATACCAACCGCTCCATTGGAAAATGGTGCGCTTCCAAGATATTCAACAGCAGCGTGAATTCCTTCTTGTTCATCTAACCCCATAAGGTCCATACAGTGATTCGAATTACCTGTTCCAAACACACTGACCTGTGCCACACCATATCCATGAGGGACAAAATTCTCGATTAAGAATCGGCCCAATCTATCCGCTGGAGTCAGAGCATCTACATCACCATCATCGTAGTATGGCCCTATCTCTGCGATTACTGGTACCTTGCATTCTTCAGAAAGTTCGGTCGCATCGTAATCACAGCCATCAATGACAGGTAGCCACAGTCCAAGATGCACTTCGGCACCACCGGTTACACCAGCACCTCCATCTGAGGCAGTTATTGCAGGAACTGAAACGTAAATCGATCTAACTTCATCGATGCCATAACTGCCATTACGAGAAACTCGGCTGAAAACGTCTGTATTTTCATAATACAATTTTTCCCGATCTTCCACATCAGGTAGCCAATGCTCCTTACCCTCGGAGTCGCTTGAGATTATACTACCACCGAAACAACCGGAAACCATCGGTGCTGTGAATAACAGCGCCAAAAGGAGACTGGTGGTGGTGCGAGACACGCGCTAAGCGCGTGCTCAACTACTCAAGAGAGTTCTGATGATTGGTGTTACAAAATATAGGGAGAAATCTAGATTTTTCAAATTGAATCTGGATTACCGAAGGGTTTGATGAGGAAGGCCGGCACGGTCTACCCATGGATGCATACGATGAATTGCTCGAGAGACTGAAGGACATCGACCTGATTGGTCAAATTGGAGGCTTGATGGGTTGGGACCAAGAAGTACTGATGCCACCGAAAGCTGCCGCATTGAGGGCTGAACAACTGGCTTGGATTTCTAAGACTGGTCATCAGAAACTGACTGACCCAAGAGTCGGTGAGTTGTTGACCGAATTGGAGTCAAGAGATGGTCTCAATGATGAGCAATCGGCCAATATCCGTTTGGCAAGAGAGTCCTACGACAAGGCCACCAAGCTTCCCACTGAGTTTGTCGAAGAGATGGCTAAGCATCGCTCGATATCTCAGATTTCCTGGACCGAGGCACGTGCCAAGGATGATTTCTCAATTTTCAGAGATGATTTGGAGAAGGCCATAGACATTGCAAGACGGAAGGCCGACTATCTGGGCTATGATGAGTTGCGCTATGATGCTCTGCTTGATCTGTACGAAACGGGCCTTAGTGTGGCCAGAGTAGATCCTCTGTTCGCAGGTCTTCGAGAAAACGTTGCTCCGCTGATTAAGGAAGTCAATGAGAGCGGGGTGCGACCAGATATGTCCTGGGTTGAAAACAATACATGGGAGCGTTCTGGTCAAGAATCCCTGAGTCAGGCAATTTCTGAGGCGATTGGATTCGACTTCTCCGCCGGCAGAAGAGATGCTTCGACACACCCATTCTGCGGCGGAGCCAACCCTGATGATGTTCGATGGACTACTCGATATGACGAGACGGACCCATTCGGCTCACTATATGGGTCCATGCACGAGACAGGGCATGGAACCTACGAACAAGGAAGGAGGCGCGATTTGGACTTCCAACCTGCAGGCGAAGCAAATGGCCTGGGTGTCCACGAGAGTCAGAGTAGGCTGTGGGAGAATCAAGTCGGTCGCTCACGTGAGTTCTGTGAGTGGGCGCTACCACTGTGGCAGAAGTGTTTCCCAGAAAATATGGCAGGAGTTACTGCCGAGCAGTTATGGCAGGCAGTAAATCTCGTCGAGCCGAGTTTAATTCGAGTCGAGGCCGACGAGGCTACCTACAATGTTCACATTATGATTCGATACGAGCTCGAAAAGAGGCTCATCGCTGGAGATATCGAGGTCGATGATCTACCAGATGCTTGGGATGACATGTACGAGGAGTACCTCGGAATAAGAGCCCCCAACCGATCCCTCGGTGTTCTGCAGGACATCCACTGGTCTATGGGTGCCTTCGGCTACTTCCCGACCTACACACTGGGTAACCTGTACGCTGCGCAATTGCTGGCGGCCGCACGCAAGGACTTACCAGACCACGATGAACAGATGAAGAGTGGTGAATTTGAGCCCTTACTGGCTTGGATGCGTGAGCATGTTCACCAGAGAGGAAGTATCCTCGAGCCGGCTGACCTGATAGAGGAAGCCACGGGCTCGCCTCCGTCTCCAGATGCTTTCGTAGAATACCTTAGAGACAAGGTCGAGCGTCTGTATGGTGTGACCGCATAGACACAAAACCTCGATAATTGGGGCCTGAGTAGCGACCATGTGTCCGAACTTTCGCTAGAGGCAATCTCATCCTATGTTCGGGACCTTTCGAGTGCCTGCTCTGCTGTTATCCTCACAGAGAATTTCCTATTTGCAGGCTCACACGATGGGTTACTAATTTGTTGGGAGGCTGCTGAGGGAATTGAGCGTTGGAGAGTTTCAATCGACGGTCCTATTTCAGATATCTACTTTGATTCAGATAAATTGTATGTTACAGCCTCTGCGTCACTATATGCGATCGATAATCAGAGAGGTTCAATTGTTTGGAGCAATAAATTGGAGGGAGCCAGTGATTACGTAATTGTAGTAGATGGAAGTGTTTGGGCGACCTCTTCGATTTACGAATTAGAGGTTGCGGATTTCATAGAATCAAGCATTTGGAGATTTGATTATTCTGGTAATGAACTAGATCGTTGGGTAATTTCGGAAAGACCATGGCATCTCGCCTCAGATGGTGATGGAGGAATTTTGCTAGGATTGGGTAGACCTAGGTGTGGTTACCTTAGGGTTAGGCCTGGAGTGGACTTACAACACATCCCACTTTCTATTGAGAGCCCAATTACTTGCGGTGCTGGGGACATCGAAAATATTCTCTTTGGACATTCAAATGGGGGAGTTAGTTCTATACTTTCGAAGATTAGTGAACATGAACACGAATCTCTGGTGACTGCAATTGCTGTAGGCAAAAGTGGATGGATTTCAGGTCATGATGATGGTAAGGTGAGTATGGAAAGTAATGCTAGCTATCTTCCAGGGTCTATCGATAGTGTGGAAATTTTAGAAACGATAGGTTGGGCTTCTTCGTATAATGACAGCAGAGTAAACGTGATGATTCTGTCAGATGAAGAGAAGACTCTGACACATGACTCTAGAATACGTCAAATGCATTCTTTGGGGAATTACCTTGCATTAGGAGATGATAAGGGTAGAATATTCATGATCGAATTAGAAGTGCTGCAGAGAAGAATAAATTCCAGTTACCAGGCAGTAGCAGATGACTCAAAAAAATCAGACCTTAGAGCAAAGCTAAGGATGTTAAGAAATCGATAATTTGTAGTCAGAAGTGCAGTGGAAATTAACACTCCTATACCCCTATTTCCGGTCCACAGTACATCATTTAGCGAAAGGTTTATGGACTCCCGCCATTCAGACCAAAGATGCCGCTCTGGGAGAGTGGTGTGGTGTGCGCTTCGGCAAACACCGCGGGCCACAGAACCGAACCCCGAACTCGGGGTGGTAGAACCGGAAACCGCAAGGAGACCGGGGATGATCGAACTTGGCACTTGGGCCAGGGGAGATACGGTCGAACTGAGGTGGAGAAAACTGGACGAAAGGAAGGGGAAGAAAGCCACAGGGAAAGTTGGGGAAAACACAACCGCACTGCTTAGGCAGGGAAAACGCATACCGTGCCAACTAACCAGACCGTGAGTGCATACGCAAAGAGCGAGAGAACCAGAGATGGGAAAAGCTTGAGGCGAATCTGTGGGGAACGAAGGAAGACGAAAACCGGACGCAAGGAAGGGGAAAAAAAACCTAAGGGAAACACAGCGGGAACAAGAGCGCGGAGACGCGTGGAGGACTGGCACTCATTCCAAAGAACAAACC